>JANMMX010000075.1:0-2437 GCA_031373605.1 Allobosea sp.
CCTGCCCGGTGAAGCGCTGTTTCATCGTGTCGGACCCAGAGCCCGTGAGCTTGCCACAGATCATAACGGCACTGCGGGCAGGGCTTGGCCGCAGACCTGGACTGCTGCCGGTGCCTGAAGCTGTGCTGCGAACCGGCTTGCGTCTGGCAGGGCGGGCGATGATGTTCGAAAAGCTGGCAGGCGGGCTCGTGGCGCAGCCTGCCGCGCTCATGCAGGCGGGCTGGCAGCCGGAGGTGCAGACATTGCAGGGGTTGGCACATCTGGCGGCAGGGTCAGCCGCTTCCTGAAATCGGGAATGGCCTCTTCCAGCACTTTGTCAGCCATGGCGCGGTCTTCCGCCTCGATCGCCCGCTGCAACTGCTTGAGCCAGACCCCGATCTTGCGACGCCCTGCGAAGACCGGCTTGGCCGCCATGACACCATCCAGCCCGATCTCGGCCATGGGCTCATCATGCGCGAACAGGATTTCATGCAGCCGCTCGCCCGGCCTGACTCCCGTGATCTCGATCCGGATGTCGATTCCCGGCTCAAGCCCCGCCAGCCGGATCATCCGTTCCGCCAGATCCATGATGCGAACAGGTTGGCCCATCTTCAGCACATAGACTGCGGCCCGGTCATCCTGCCGGACTGCCGCGGCCGCATGCGAGGCCGAGGACAGCACCAGATCGCAGGCCTCGCGGATGGTCATGAAATAGCGGATCATCGACGCGTCCGTAACGGTCAGCGGACCGCCGCGCGCAATCTGCGCCTTGAATTTTGGCACCACGGAGCCGACTGAGCCCAGCACATTGCCGAAACGCACGGCAATCAGCCGCATGGCATCGCGCTTGCCGGTGCGGGCAGCATCCTCGCATTGCGCGTAGATTTCGGCAAAGCGCTTGGTGGCGCCAAGCATCGACACCGGCTCGATGGCCTTGTCCGTCGAGATCATCACAAAGGTTGCGACATCCGACGCAATCGCGGCGTCGATCACGTTGACGGAGCCGAAAATGTTGGTCTTCAGCCCTTCCGCCCAATCGGCCTCCAGATAGGGCACGTGCTTGAGCGCCGCCGCATGCAGGACAATGTCGGCCTTGAAGCGCGTAAAGAGCGACGATATGCGCGCCCTGTCGCGCACATCTGCCAGACAGCCCGTGACGCGCGTGTCCGGATGCTTGACGGCCAGCAGCTCGGTTACATGGAAGAGCGCGGGCTCCGAGCCTTCGATCACCATGATCTCGGCAGCCCCGAAAGCCGCACAGCGCAGGCAGATTTCGGAACCAATCGAACCGCCGCCACCCGTGACAATGATGCGCTTGCCGGACAGGAACTGGCCGAGCCTTGCCCGGTCGATCTCGACCGAGGGGCGCACGAGCAGATCCTCGATCTCGAGCGGTGCCAGTTCGGTGTCCCTGACGCCTTCGCCAAAACTCTCCAGCCGCGAAATCGGGATCGCCAGCTTCCGGGTCCGAGCCAGCCATTTCTCCGGCTCCGCATCGGTCTGGAGCGCGCTGGGCGTGGCCACGATGCGCCGGAACGGTTCCTCGCGCTCATTGGCTTCCTTCACCACCCGGTCGATGTCCGAAAGGAGCCCTAGCACCGGCACGCCGCGAATGGATTGGCCGAGATCGGCCGAGCGCGGCGACAGGATGCCGACAGCGCGCATGCGCTTCATCGAGCCGGATTCGATGGCGCGCAGCACGACCTCGACATCGACGCCACGGCCCAGCAGCAGCGTGGGTGCGGCATCTTCTCGCTCGGCGACGCGATTGTGCTGCGCATATTTTAGGTAGCGATAGGCCAGGCGCGGGCCACCGAGCAGGGCCGCCTGCAGCAACCAGTAGAGCGCAATCGCGATCTTGCCGAAATAGAAGGAGCCGTAGAGGTTCGGTGCGACCAGCACATAGTCCACGACCAGCAATGTCAGCGCGAGAACCAGCGTGGCCCGCACGATATTGGATAGGTCCGGCAAGGACGCGAACCGCCATTTCGACTGGTAGAGCGCGAAATACCAATAGACCAAGCCAGCATAGACAAGAAAAAAGGGCAGGAACTGCGGCAGATATTGCACGCGCTCATCAAAGGCCGCGCCATCAAACCGCACGACAAGCAGCATGAACACAGCAAGCGCCGTCATCGCCAGATCATGCGCGATGATGGCGAGTTTCTTTGGAGCGAATGAGGAAAATGTCAGCATGGCCGGGCGCGGGTATCTCGCCAAAGGACAGCGCTTGTCAACGGATCACCGTATTTCTGGCTGGCAAAGCCCTTATCTCACAGCCTGCGTAACAACATCCGGCAGGAGCAAGGCTAAGCGCCGGTTTGCCATTTCCTCCTGCCCGTCCTAATCGGACAGGCATGAAAGTCATCCCGCTCGCCAACCCGGATGTGAAGCTGCTGCTGCCGAAGCGGCACGGCGATGTGCGTGGCTGGTTCTGCGAGACCTGGAAAAGCGCCAC
>JANMMX010000083.1:0-3918 GCA_031373605.1 Allobosea sp.
GCGCGATCCCGCGTCGGCACCAGCTGGATCGTGTCTTCCGGCAGGCCAGCTTGCGCCAGTCCGGCGCGCAGCGCAGCCGCGATTTCGGTCGAGGTGCGGAAACTGTCAGAGCCTGCGCGCAAGATCGCGGCATTGCCGCTCTTGAGACAAAGCGCGCCAGCATCAGCTGTCACATTCGGACGGCTCTCGAAGATGATGGCGATGACGCCGAGCGGTGTCGCCACCCGCTCGAATTTCAGCCCGTTCGGCTGTGTCCAGCTGGCCAGCACCTTGCCGACAGGATCAGGCAGATCAGCGACGCTGGCAACCGCATCCGCCACAGCGCCAAGCCGCGCCTCGTCCAGCTTCAGCCGATCGAGGAAGGCGGCGTTCTGCCCGGCGGCTCTGGCATCGGTCAGGTCAAGCGCGTTGGCTGCCAGGATCGCAGCACTGTTCGCGCGCAACGCGCTCGCCATGGCCAGCAACGCGGCATTGCGCTCCGCCGTCGAGGTCAGCGCCACCTTGCGGCCAGCCGCCCGCGCGCGCTGGCCGATGTCGCGCATCAGGGCTGCGAGGTTGGCAGCGGGCGCATCATTCTCGACGATGAGGCGCATGGATGTCTCGGTGGCCATGGTGGTTCCGCAAGGCTTCTTGTGTGACTGCAAGGCTTCTTGTGTGTCTGAATGAGAGACTAGCTCAATCCCAGCGCCATGTCGTCCCTGTGCACCATTTCGGCGCGACCGGCATGGCCCAGCAGGATTTCGATCTCGGAGGAGGGTTTGCCAAGCAGTCTTGCCGCAATCGGCGCATCATAGGCGACAAGCCCGCGCCCAAGTTCACGGCCTTTGGCATTGCGGATGATGACCGCGTCGCCGCGCGCGAAGTCGCCCTCGATCCGCGTCACGCCCACGGGCAGAAGGCTCGCGCCACCGCGCAAGGCCTTCTCGGCCCCCGCATCGACATGAACCGTGCCGCGCGGCTCCAGCGAGCCGGCGATCCAGGTCTTGCGCGCCGTGGCGGGGCTCGATGGCGTGAGAAACCAGGTGCAGCGCGCGCCTTCCGCGATGCGGGCCAGCGGATGCAGCGGGCGGCCATCGGCGATCAGCATATGCGTGCCGCCAGCGGTCGCGATCTTGCCCGCCTCGATCTTGGTCTGCATGCCGCCGCGCGACAGCTCGGAGGCCGGCCCACCCGCCATCGCCTCGATCTCTGGCGTGATGCGCGGCACGATGGGAATGAACTGGGCTGCCGGGTCGCTGGCGGGCGGGGCGGTGTAAAGCCCGTCAATGTCGGAGAACAGCACCAGCAGGTCGGCGCCCGCCATGGTGGCGACGCGCGCGGCAAGCCGGTCATTGTCGCCATAGCGGATCTCGGTGGTGGCCACCGTGTCATTCTCGTTGATGACTGGCACGGCGCGCAGCTCCAGCAGGCGGCCAAGGGTGGCGCGCGCGTTGAGATAGCGCCGCCGCTCCTCGGTGTCGGCCAGCGTCACCAGAATTTGCCCCGCCGTGATGCCGTGGTCGTCAAGTGCGCTCGCCCAGGCACGCGCCAGCGCAATCTGGCCGACGGCAGCTGCCGCCTGGCTCTCTTCGAGCTTGAGCGTGCCCGGTGGCAGCCTCAGCACGGTGCGCCCCAGCGCAATGGCACCGGAAGAGACCACCAGCACATCGCAACCGCGTGCATGCAGGTCCGCGATGTCAGCGGCCAGCGCTGCCAGCCAGGCTTCCCGCTGGCGCCCGAGCGCGCGGTCCACCAGCAGGCTGGAGCCCACCTTGATGACGATGCGGCGGAAGGAGGCGAGGGTGGGGCTGGACATGTCGTAGGCTCTCAGGGCCGCCAGCCGGCCTCGGACGCGGGCGCTGTCTCGCGTTTTTCCGTACCGCGCGCGGTCTCGATCATCGCCATCACCGCCCGAAGCGCCTCGGGCATGCCCTGGCCGGATGTTGCAGAGATGACCATTGGCGTGCGGTTCAGCGAGGTCTTGGCAGCGCGCTTGAGGCGAGCGACCTGCTCTTTCAGCAGCTCGGGCGACAGCGCGTCTGATTTGGAAAGGGCAACGATCTCGGGCTTCTCGTCCAGCCCGTTGCCATAGGCCTCGATCTCGCCGCGCACGGTCTTATAGGCCTTGCCCGCATGTTCGCAGGTTCCATCGACCAGATGCAGCAGCACGCGGCAGCGCTCGACATGGCCGAGGAACTTGTCGCCCAGTCCATGCCCCTCGTGTGCGCCCTCGATCAGGCCGGGAATATCGGCCAGCACGAATTCGCGATCATCGACGCGCACGACGCCGAGACCCGGATGCAACGTGGTGAAGGGGTAGTCGGCAATCTTGGGCCGGGCGGCACTGACGCTCGCCAGAAAGGTCGATTTCCCGGCATTGGGCAGGCCAACAAGGCCAGCATCGGCAATCAGCTTCAGCCGCATCCAGATCCAGCGCTCCTCGCCGGGCAGGCCAGGGTTTGCGCGCTTTGGCGCCTGGTTGGTCGAGGTCTTGAAGTGCGAGTTGCCGAAGCCGCCATTGCCACCGCGGCAGAGCTCGAAGGTCTGGCCTGGCTTGGTCATGTCGGCAATGAGTGTCTCGCCATCCTCTTCGAAAATCTGCGTGCCGGGCGGCACTTTCAGCACGATATCGTCGCTGCGTGCACCGGCGCGATCCTTGCCCATGCCGTGCTCGCCGGTGCGGGCCTTGAAGTGCTGGCGGTAGCGATAGTCGATCAGCGTGTTGAGGCCGTCGACACATTCGATGACGATGTCGCCGCCGCGCCCGCCATCGCCGCCATTGGGGCCGCCGAACTCGATGAACTTTTCGCGCCGGAACGAGACACAGCCCGCGCCGCCGTCACCAGCCTTCACATAGATCTTTGCTTCGTCGAGAAATTTCATGCCTGTCACTAACCCTGTCGCCGGATCGGGGCAAGTTTGGCGTGGTCTCGGATCGCTGGATCAGCGCGGCGGGCGCCGCCCGAACACCAGATCGACCGTGCCGAGCGGCACGCCGAGCTTCGAGACAATGGCGCGGTTGACGATCACGCCTTTTGCATCGCGTTCGATCACATCCTCAAAGCGCACGCGGATGGCGCCGCTCCCGGTCGTGACATCAGCCTCATAGCCCAGCCGCACGATGGGGCCATCCTGCACGATGGTGGCGGGGCCAATCACGTCTTCGCGTGTGCCGGTATAGGAGGTGGGCCCGGTGCGAGTGATGACCCATGTCTTCACGTCGCGCTCGCCATCGGCGTAGGCAAATTCTTCGCGCAGCGTCAGCGTTTTGCCGCGCAAGGTGCCATCCAGCACCACGGTGAAAGGCCGCGTGGAGCCGGTGATGCTGTTGGTGAAGACGCCCCTGGCATAGGTGCGGCCACGCAGGTCACGCTCCAGGATCACGTCACGCGCCCCCTTGCTCGCCATCGAGGCGGGCACAGTCGCGCAGGCCGAGACGCCAACAGCCAGCAGGCCTGCCAAGCAAAGACGGCGTGATATCGTGGAAGCAATCATGGCGTCTGGCTCTTTCAGCGGCGCCCGCGACAGGGCGGGGCGCCGCTGAAAGGACAGGTCAGTTCAGCTTACGCCGGGCAGGGCGTGCCGGACCACTCGGGCGTCTCTTCGCCAGCCGCTGCGGCCTCTGGAGAGGCAGGCGCAGATGCCTGCCCCGCCCAGCCACTCTGGCTCCAGTTCTTCAATGCCGCCCAGGTGGAGCGATCCAGCCGGAACTGGTCACTCGGATACAGGCCGCCGCGTGCCGCCAGGGCGCGCAGCACCGAGCCCTCATGCCTGAAGCCGGACTTTTCCAGCACGCGCCGCGAGCCCGGATTGATGACGCGCGCATGCGCCTCGACGGCGGGCGTCTCCAGCAGCGTGAACACGGCATCGACCATGGCCTGCACGGCTTGCGTGCCATAGCCCTTGTTCCAGTGGGGTGAGCCCAGCCAGTACCCCAAT
>JANMMX010000095.1:0-7852 GCA_031373605.1 Allobosea sp.
CTGCTGAAGAACACCGACAAGGCACTGAATTCGATCAAGCTCTCGCTGGAGCAGGCCGAAGGCTCGCTGAAGGCCTCGCTGAACTCGACCGGCACCAATGCCCGCTCGGTCACCAACTTCGCCTTCCGCAACACGCAGGGCGTCGCTGATGCCAGTGTTGCCTTCGGCGAAGCTGCAACTGGCGTCGGTCAGAACCGCTTCCAGAACGGCGATTCCTTCTCGATCCGGCTGGCCACACAGACCTCGACCGGCTCCGTCAACACACTTGCCACTGGCGTCACATTGACGATCGCCACCGCCTCGACGGTGCAGGAAGTCATCAACGCCATCAACAATGATCTGGTCATCAACCCGGCCGGCCAGGAGCGTCTGGTTGAGGCCTATCTCAACGACGCGGGCAACCTCGTCATCGAGAACAAGCGCAACGCAACTGACGCCTCCGGCAACACCTATGCCCTTCAGTTCGTCACCAACACGGCGACCTCGACCAACGGCAACGTCACTGACATCTTCACCTTCTCGGGTGGTGTCGGCGCAGTGCCCACAGTGGCCGGCACCACCGGCACACAGACGACGCTGATTGTCGGCTCAAGCACAAGGCAGGCAACACGCGAAGCTTCCGCCACAGCCTTCCGCGAAGTCTTGAACCAGATCCGCAATTCGGCGCTGGATGGCGGCTACAATGGCACCAACCTGCTGAACGGTGACTCGCTCATCACCTACTTCAATGATGACCTGACCACCTCGCTGGCCACCCGCGGCAACCGGCTTGATGCCGCCGCGCTGAACCTGCGCCAGGACAACCAGACCTCTCTGGACGGTGACTCGCTCTATGGCTTCCAGGCGGATCGCGAAATCCAGAACGCCCTGACCAAGCTGCGTGCGGCCAAGAGCACCATCGTTGCCCAGTCCTCGGCCTATGCGACGAACTTCAACATCCTGTCGAACCGGCAGGACTACACCAAGGCGCTCATCTCCAACCTTGATGCAGGTGCTGACCAGCTGACATTGGCGGATATCAACGAGGAAGGCGCCAAGCTCTCCTCGCTGCAGACCCGCCAGCAGCTCTCGGTCACCGCCCTGTCGCTGGCAAACCAGTCCGACCAGGCCATCCTGCGGCTCTTCTGATCGCAGAACGCGATCTTCCAGAACGCACCACAGCGTCGGAAGACAGAACGTCCAGGACGCCAATCTCACGGCGGGGTCGAAAGGCCCCGCCGTTATTCTTTGGTTAACTCACGCTGGAGTTGCAGCGGGGACAACAGCTAAACCCCTGATTTTCATCGTGAAACACTTCATTCATGGTTAACCGGGGAACTTCCCCGTGTTTGGCAGGGGTGGGTGGCATTTGAGCCCTCCAGGCAAGGTCTCGTTAAGCCGCAGAGACAACCTTCGACCGGTCAGACGCCAATCCCGGCGCTCTGAAGGGGCCAGGACGGCCCCGTTTTGATCGGTGAACCAGAAGGGTTTCTCCAATGGCAATCTCGCTTACAGCCGGCATGCGCAATGCGCTCACCTCGCTCGGCAACATCCAGGACGACGTTCGCGCAACCAACGGCCGCCTTGCTTCCGGCAAGAAGGTCAACTCGGCGCTCGACAACGCAGTGAACTTCTTCACCGCCCAGTCGTTCACCGACCGCGCCAACGGCCTCTCCATCATTCAGGACAATATCGGCCTCGGCATCAACGTGCTGAAGCAGGCTGACAAGGCGCTCTCCTCCGTCAAGCTCTCGATCGAGCAGGCCGAAGGCACGCTGAAAGCCGCCCTGAACTCGACCGGGCAGAACGCCCGCTCCACCACCAACTTCGCCTTCAAGAACACAGCCGGTGTTGCTGATGCATCGCTCGCGTTTTCAGAAGTCGCTGCTGGCACAAGCCAGAACCGCTTTCAGGCCGGTGACTCGTTCTCGATCCGTCTGGCCACGGTCACCTCGACAGGTTCGCTCAACCTGATCGCAACGGGCGCCACGCTGACCATTGCCACCGCCTCGACGGTGCAGGAAGTCATCAACGCCATCAACACCAACGTTACGTTGAACCCGAACCAGACCGATCGTCAGGTCGAAGCTTATCTCAACGACGCGGGCAACCTCGTCATCGAGAACAAGCGCTCGGCCACCGACGCTTCGGGCAACACCTTTGCGCTGCAGTTTGTCACCAACACGGCGGTCTCCACGCAGGGCAACGTGACGGACATCTTCTCCTTCTCCGGCGCCACGGGTTCCACCCCGACGGTTGCTGGCACGACCGGCACGCAGACCACACTCGTCACGGGTTCGTCGACCAACAATGCAACACGTGCAGCAGCTGCCGGTGCACTCCGTGAAGTCTACAACCAGATCCGCAATTCGGCGCTGGATGCAGGCTATAACGGCACCAATCTGCTGAACGGCGACGCCCTCACCACCTACTTCAACGATGACCGCACCACCTCGCTCTCGACGCGCGGTGCCCGCTACGACGCGGCGGCTCTGAACCTGAGGCAGGACAATTCGGGCGCCGGCACCGGTGACTCGATCTACAATCTGCAGTCCGACCGGGAGATCACCAACGTTCTGACGCGTCTTCGCAGCGCCAAGGACACGGTGGTGGCCCAGCAGTCTTCTTTCGCGACCAACTTCAACATCCTGAACAACCGTCAGGATTACACGAAGTCGCTCGTCGAGAACCTGCGCTCCGGTGCTGACCAGCTGACCCTGGCCGACATCAACGAGGAAGGTGCAAACCTCACCGCGTTGCAGACACGCCAGCAGCTCTCGGTCACGGCGCTCTCGCTGGCCAACCAGGCCGACCAGGCGATCCTGCGACTGTTCTGATCCTCCAAGGACCGGAAAATCCAAGGACGGATGATCCATACAGGGATGCGGGAACGTCCAGAAAGACGAAGCGCGTCAAACAGGAGGCCGGGGTGGCAACACCCCGGCCTTCTGCTTTTGCGGGGGGTGCAAACTCAAGCGTTTCCCGGACTTGCGCAGCCTCCCTCTCCCTGAAAGGGGGAGGGTCGGGGTGGGGGTCCAGTCGCGGGCTCACAGGGCTGACATCGGAAACATCGCACCCGGTCCTTACCCCCACCCAACCTCCCCCTTGCCGGGGGAGGAGAAACAAGGGCGCCGTCCCGGAATGACGATGTGGCTTCGACTGCCCATCCCGCCCCGAATCGCGTAGCACCGAGCGGTCATGAACCGCGCCACTTTGGCGCCTGCCGGGGTATTCGCCGATGAAACCGCTGAACATCGTCATTGGCGTGCCGACGTTTCGTGGCGTGGTTTCCTCCCACACCATGATCAGCCTGATGCGGGTCTCGGACCTGTTCCACAAGGCCAACATCAACATGCGGCTGGTGAAGGTCGACTCGGCCGACATCGTCACCACGCGCAACATGATCGGCACCTTGTGCTACCTCAACGAGGATTTCACCCACCTGCTCTTCATCGATGATGACATGAGCTTCGAGGCGGATGCGATCATGACGCTGCTGCGCGCCGACAAGGACATTGTCGGCTGCGTCTGCCCCAAGCGCACGCTGGACATGAAGGCGTTTCACACTGCCGCCCTCACCGGCGCACCTTATGAGCAATGCATGGCGGAGGCGCTGAGCTTCGTCACCATGCACCTGCCGACCGAGAAGCTGCATGTCGACAACGGCCTGTGCAAGCTGGCCGGCATCGGCATGGCGGTGACGCTCATCAAGCGCCTGGTGCTGGTGAAGATGGTCGATATGGGCAAGGTGACGGAGCGCACGGTGGCAGTCGGTGGCGATGCGCTGGGCAACCCAAGGCTCTGGGGATTCTTCGAGCAGATCTACAACAAGGAGACGGACTCGCTGCTGTCGGAGGACCTGTCCTTCTGCACGCGCTGGCGCGAGCAATGCGATGGCGAAGTCTATGGAGCGGTTGGCCACGAGATTGGCCATATCGGCCAATATGTCTATTCTGGTCGCTATCTGGACTTGCTGCGCGCCGGAAAAGGCTGATCTATACTTGCGCGACCAAGATCAAAGCGCAGCTGCTCAGGCCACCTTTTCAGCGGCCACGCGGTCAAACATGATGTCATATTCCGGCTTGCCCGCGCCGGGCTTGCGCGTGATCTCCCAGGTGAAGACCTCGTCGCGGCCACCCAGCACGATTTCCTGATCGGGCAGCAGAAGCGTGCG
Organism: Allobosea sp.; assembly: GCA_031373605.1. Lineage (GTDB taxonomy): Bacteria > Pseudomonadota > Alphaproteobacteria > Rhizobiales > Beijerinckiaceae > Allobosea. The sequence goes on from JANMMX010000095.1 coordinate 4,154, forward strand.
GCGGTTGGGCTCCACCACCATCACAACCTTGTTGTCACCCAGATAGCGCTCGGCTATGGCGCGCAGCAGGCCCTGATAGGGCTCGCGCTTCCAGGCATGCGGCTGGTTGGGATCGACATGCACCGACAGGCAGCGCGCACCGTATTCATAGGACATCACGAATTTCGCGACTTCCGGCTTCCACTCCTCGCCCAGCCAGGTCTCTTCCAGCCAGAGGCAGTTGAACTCATGGCAGGCCTGGGGGCGCAGCTGATAGGAGGCGCACCCCTTGCCCTGCTTGCAATGGCTGCACCATTTGCCTGCCGGTTTGAACAGGCTGTCAACGGGCAGCACCTTGCAGCAAAGCGAGCAGGTGCCGCAGGAACGTGCCGTCATCGATCTGTCTCCGAGCCAAGCGTGATGCTGCATCAGACAGGAAAAAGGCGAACGAAGTGTTAACCTTGATAAACCATGAATGGGGCAAGGCTCGCGCGGTCTTCGCGTGAGGTCAATGTCCATCCCACGCCCTGCGAGCGCGCCCCATGTCCCTGTTCACCATCACCCAGACCCGCCATGGCCAGATGGTCGTTCTCACCAACGACACCTACATCTCGCGCTCGCTGATCGAATATGGCGAATGGACCGAGACTGAGTTCGAGCTGATGGCGCAGGTGCTGCAGCCTGGCGACAATGTCATCGATGTCGGCGCCAATATCGGCTCGCTCACCGTGCCCATCGCCAAGAAGATCGGCCCGTCCGGCCATGTCTTCGCCTTCGAGCCGCAGCCGCGCATCTTCCAGGTGCTGGCCGCCAATTGCGTGCTCAACCACGCCACCAACGCCCGCCTCTTCCACGCTGGCGCGGGGGCGGTGGCAGGCGAGATCGAGATTGCCGAGATCAGCTATTCAGCCCAGCACAATTATGGCGCCATCCCGCTGGAGCAGCTGGCGGAAGCTGCCCGCGCGAATGCCGGCGACGCCACGCGCATGAGCCGCAAGGTGCCCATCCTCACCATCGACGAGGTCTATGATCTGCAGACGCTGAAGTTCATCAAGATCGATGTGGAGGGCATGGAAGTCGATGTGCTGAAAGGCGCAACGAAGACCATCGGCAAGATGCGCCCGGCGCTCTACATCGAGAACGAGTTTCCCGATCGTTCGCCCGAGCTGATCGCGACCGTCCGCGAGCTGGGATACGAGGCCTATTGGCACATCGCGCCCTGCTTCAACCCCAACAATGCGCGCGGCCGCAAGGACGACATCTTCGGCGGCGTCTCCTGCGTGAACATGCTCTGCGTGCCTGCCGAAAAGGCCGGCACTATCGACGGCCTGCCCCGTGTCGGCGAGATCGACGAGCACCCGCGCAAGGCGGCGTGATTGCCATCCTCCCTCCCCCTTGCGGGGAAGGGAGCAATTGAAACCCACCGCCTGATCCGCCACACAGGCGGCCATGGCCATCTCCCCCGAATCGCGCGCCCGTGCGCTGCTGAAGAGCACCTTCGGCTATGACGATTTCCGCCCCGGCCAGTGGGAGATCATCGAGGCGGTGATTGCGGGCCGCGATGTCTTTGCGGTGATGCCCACAGGCTCCGGCAAATCCATGTGCTACCAGCTGCCAGCGCTGGTCGAGGGCGGGCTGACGGTCGTTGTCTCGCCGCTGATCGCCCTGATGCGCGATCAGGTTGGCCAACTGGCCCGCGCCGGTGTCGAGGCTGCCACGCTCAACTCGATGAACAGCGAGGAAGAGACGGCCAGCGCCTGGGCCAGGCTTAATGATGGCAGCCTGCGGCTGCTGTTCATCTCGCCCGAGCGGCTGGCACATAACGGCATGGCGGCCAGACTTCGTGGGCTTGGTGTCCGGCGTCTGGCCATCGACGAGGCGCATTGCGTCTCGCAATGGGGCCATGATTTCCGGCCCGAATACCGCTCGCTGGCGCAGGCGCGTGAAGCGCTTGGCAATGTGCCAGTGACAGCGCTCACCGCAACCGCCGACCGCCAGACCCGCGCCGACATCGCCCAACAGCTTTTCCCGCAGCCACCGGTCACGCTGGTGCATTCGTTCGACCGCCCCAACCTGAAACTGGCCTTCGCCCCCAAAGACCAGCCGCGTCGTCAGATTGCTGACTTTCTCAAGCGACATCGCGGCGGTTCCGGCATCATCTATTGCAGCTCGCGCAGCCGCACCGAGCAGCTGGCCGAGGGCCTGCGCGGGATGGGCTTCAACGCCCTGCCCTATCATGCCGGGATGGAGCAGGCGGAGCGCAACCGCAACCAGGACATCTTCCTGCAGGAAGACAGCGTCGTCATCTGCGCCACCATCGCGTTTGGCATGGGCATCAACAAGCCCGATGTGCGCTTCGTCGTTCATGCCGACATGCCGGGCTCGGTCGAGAGCTATTATCAGGAGATCGGCCGCGCGGGACGTGACGGTCTGCCCGCCGACACGCTGACGCTTTATGGCATCGAGGACATGGCGCTGCGCCGCCGCCAGATTGCCGAGAAGGACCTGAGCGCTGAGCGCCGCGACATCGAGCAGAAGCGCCTGAACGCCATCATTGACCTGTGCGAATCCGCCATCTGCCGCCGCCGCGCGCTGCTGGCCTATTTCGGCGAGGAGAATGGGCCTTGCCAGGCCTGCGACCTGTGCCAGGGCGGCGCGAGCTTGACTGACGCCACGCTGGAGGCCCGCAAGCTCCTCTCGGCCGTGATGCGCACCGGCCAGCGCTACGGCGCGGCCCATCTGGCCGATATCATGACCGGCACGCTGACCGAAGCCGTGAAGCGGCAGGGTCATGAGGCCATCAAGACCTTCGGCGTCGGCAAGGAACGCTCGAAGCAGGCTTGGGCGACCATCACGCGCAAGCTCTTCGCCGCTGGCGCACTAGCCGAAGCCAGCACCGAGCATGGCGGCTTCCGCCTCACGCCCAAGGGCGAGGACATCCTGTTTGGTCGTGAGGAGATCGCGTTGCGCGCCGACACGGCGCCTGAGCGTGGCGCCCGACGCGCCGCGCGCGAAGCCACCCGCGCCGATGGACTGGAGGGGCCAACCGCCGCCCTGTTCGAACATCTGCGCCAGCTGCGCCTGACCTTGGCGCGCGACGAAGGCGTGGCAGCCTACATGATCTTCCCGGACCGCACGCTGATCGACATGGCGCGCGACCAGCCGATGAACCTGAAAGAGCTGCGCGACATCCAGGGCGTCGGTGAGCGCAAGCTGGCGCTCTATGGCAGTGTCTTCGTCGAGGCGATTGCAGGCTTTGACGGGCGGTAGGACCCGCGGCGCGCCCAGGCATCAATCGGCGCGGCAAGGGTTTTCCATCAGTTTCTTGCGTTTGCCTTGGGGTCCCCCTTGGCTATAGAGGCGCTACGTCATTTTGTTGCCGCACAGGGGTTGCCCACCATGTCGTCGAAATCCGTCAAGAAGGTTGTCCTCGCCTATTCGGGTGGCCTCGACACCTCGATCATCCTGAAATGGCTGCAAACCACCTATGCCTGCGAGGTCGTGACCTTCACCGCCGATCTGGGCCAGGGCGAGGAGCTGGAGCCGGCGCGCGCCAAGGCCGTGCTGCTCGGCATCAAGCCGGAGAACATCTTCATCGAGGACCTGCGCGAGGAATTCGTGCGCGACTATGTCTTCCCGATGTTCCGCGCCAATGCCGCCTATGAGGGCGTCTACCTGCTGGGCACCTCGATTGCCCGCCCGCTGATTGCCAAGAAGCTG
>JANMMX010000097.1:0-11881 GCA_031373605.1 Allobosea sp.
TCGCCGGGCACGATGTCGCCTTTCGGCAGCAATGTGCCGCGCTCGGCAGCGCCCACGGCAAACCCCGCAAGGTCATAGTCCCTCTCGGCATAGAGGCCCGGCATTTCAGCTGTTTCGCCGCCAATCAGCGCGCAGCCCGACTCGCGGCAGCCTTGCGCAATGCCACGTACGATCTCGACGCCGACGCTGGGGTCCAGCTTGCCGGTGGCGTAATAGTCAAGAAAGAGCAGCGGTTCCGCGCCCTGCACGATCAGGTCATTGACGCACATGGCCACAAGATCGATGCCAATTGTGTGGTGAATGCCGCTTTCGATGGCAATTTTCACCTTGGTGCCGACGCCGTCATTGGCGGCCACCAGAATGGGGTCCGTAAAACCTGCTGCCTTCAGATCGAACAGGCCGCCAAAGCCGCCGATCTCGGCATCGGCACCAGGCCTGCGTGTGGCGCGAACAAGCGGCTTGATCTGATCGACCATGGCATTGCCGGCATCGATGTCGACACCGGCCTGTGCATAGGTCAGGCCATTGGGCGGGGACTTGGTCATTGGCACTCTTCTTCGCGGTCGAGGCCAGAGCGATAGGCAAAGCAGGCTTTTGAGGCAAGGGGCTGATCGTGACCCAGTCAACATGCACCTTCCCGAACTGCGACAATCTGCGCTAGTTTCAGCCAACAGCGAAGCAGGATGGCAGCGATTCTGGCATGACGATACCCAACTTCATCACGATCATGCGGCTGCTTCTGGTGCCGCTGATTGTTGTCGTCATCGTGCAGGGCTTCTGGCCCTGGGCTTTTGCCATCTTTGTCTTTGCTGGCGTGTCTGATGCAGTCGATGGCTTTATTGCCAAACGCTTCGACATGCGCAGCGAGCTTGGCGCTTATCTCGATCCTGTGGCCGACAAGGCGCTGATCGTTTCGATTTATGTGACATTGGCGATCATTGGCGGCATTCCGATCTGGCTGACAATCCTGGTGGTTTCGCGCGACATCATGATTGTGTCTGCGATCATCATCTCATGGCTCATGGACCAGCCGGTCGAGATTGCGCCGCTGCTGGTCAGCAAGCTCAACACCACAGCGCAGATTGCATTCGCGGCGCTGCTTCTGGGCGCACGCGCCTTCAGCGTCGATCTCGGCCATGGCTTGCAGGTCGCACAAATCATCGTTGCCGCGTTGACCTTGGCCTCGATGGGCGCCTATCTCGCAGTATGGCTCAAGCACATGGCAGACTGAACGTGGCGAGGCGGATACAGAAATGACCCTTCAGCGGCAGATCGGCTTCTGGCTTGTGGCATTTTCTGCCCTGGTGCTGGCATTGATAGTGTTGAGCGATGTGTTGCTGCCCTTCGTGGCGGCGCTGGTGCTCGCCTATCTTCTTGATCCGCTGGCCGACAGGATGGAGCGCGTCGGCTTCAGCCGCCTCGTCGCGACATTGCTGATCCTTGGCCTCTTCGTTGTGGTGCTTGTCCTGTCGCTCGCCTTGCTGGCGCCGATCATCGCGCAGCAATTCGTGGCCTTCATGGAGAAGATGCCCGGCTATGTATCGCGCCTGCAGGTGCTCATCAGCGAGCAGGGTGCGCCGCTGCTGCAGCGGCTCGGCATCGGCAGCCTCGCTTCCGAGGCGCAGAAATCGGTTGGCGACATCGTCGGCAAGGGTGCGGAATGGGCCGGGTCAGTCCTGCAATCGCTCTGGTCGGGCGGGCAGGCTGTGGTGGGCATCATCTCGTTGCTGGTCATCACGCCGGTCGTGGCCTTCTACCTCCTCGTGGATTGGGATGACATGGTGGCTTCCGTCGACAGCTGGCTGCCGCGCCAGCATGCAGACACGATCCGCACGCTCGCTGGCGAAATGGACCGGGCCATTGCGGGCTTCATTCGCGGGCAGGCGCTTGTCTGCCTTTTGCTGGGGCTTTTCTATGCTGTGGGCTTAAGCCTGATGGGGCTTAACTTCGGCGCGCTGATCGGGCTTGTCAGTGGATTTCTTTCATTCATCCCTTACGTCGGTTCGCTGATAGGGCTGGTGCTGGCTGTTGGCGTTGCCATCGTGCAGTTCTGGCCGGACTGGACGATGCCGCTGATTGCCCTGGCCATTTTCATGCTCGGGCAATTCTTCGAGGGCAATATTCTGGCGCCCAAATTCGTCGGCGCTTCCATTGGTCTGCACCCGGTCTGGTTGATCTTCGCGCTGGTGGCCTTCGGGTCACTGTTCGGCTTTGTTGGTCTGCTGGTTGCTGTGCCGCTGGCTGCGATGGCAGCTGTTCTGATCCGGTTCGCGCTCAGGCAATATCTTGCCAGCCAGTTCTATTCCGGCGGCGACAAGCAGCGCACGGATGATGCCCTCAAGGCACTTGACACTGATGCCTGAAAAACCGGAGCAGGCGCCGCCCGGCAGACCCAGACAGCTCGCGCTCGATCTTCCCGTCGATACCCGCCACGGTGTCGAGGATTTTCTTGTCGGCCCGTCAAACGAAGCCGCTTACTCGATGGTGGAGAGCTGGCCCGCCTGGCCCGATGCCTTTGCCGGGATCATTGGCCCGGAGGGCAGCGGAAAGACGCATCTCGCTGCCATCTGGGCCGAGCGTGCACATGCCTGGACGATCAGCGCCAGCGCCTTGAAAGCCGAGGACGTGCCGCATCTGGTCTCGGCTGGGGCACTGGTACTTGAAGACTGCGATCAGGGCAGGCGCGATGAAGCCGCCCTGTTTCACATCATGAACGCGATGAAGGCGCGCGGCGGCCATCTGCTCATGACAGCGCGTCGGGCACCTGACGCGTGGGGGCTGACCACGCCTGATCTGCTGTCGCGCCTGCGATTGGCCCCCCAGGCCGAAATTGCGCCGCCGGACGACATGCTGTTGAAAGCTGTGCTGGTGAAGCTGTTTCTTGACCGGCAGCTGATCGTCGACATGAGTGTCGTCGAAACGCTGGGCATGCGCATGGAACGCTCTTTTGCGGCCGCTCGCCATCTGGTCGATGCGCTCGACAAGCAGGCGCTCGAGCGCGGCAAGCGCGTCACGCGCGCCATGGCGAATGAACTGACGGCAGCCATGGGCTAGCGGAACAGTGACGTTTGTCACGAGATTGTCACGTTAAGGTGGTTCGCAGGTGTTGCGTTTATGTCTGTCAAGGAGTTGCAGCGGATGACGAAATCTCAGGTTGAGGCAACCCCGATAGAGCATGCTTCGGTGGGGCTGCTGAGCGATCCCTCGCGTTTCGTGAATCGCGAACTGTCCTGGCTGCAGTTCAATCGCCGCGTCATGGAAGAGGCGTCGAACACCAACCACCCTGTGCTTGAGCAATTGCGCTTCCTGTCAATCTCGGCCGCCAACCTCGACGAGTTCTTCATGGTCCGCGTTTCGGGCCTGCGTGAACAGGTGAAGGCCGGCGTCACGACCAGGAGCCAGGATGGGCTGACGCCTTCCGAGCAGCTGGTCGAGATCGGCAAGGCCGTGGCCTCCCTGACGGCAGACCAGCAGGCGCGCTGGCTGGAGTTGAAGAGCGAACTTCAGACGCGCAAGATCGTCGTGGTCGAGCCTGAGGATATCAGCAAGGCCGAGCGGCTCTGGCTGGAAGACCACTTCCTGCACTATGTCTTCCCGCTTCTGACGCCGTTGGCGCTTGATCCGGCGCATCCGTTCCCGTTCATTCCCAATCTGGGTTTCACCCTGGCGCTGGCGCTCGAGCGCAACGGCGATGCGCGACACATGGATGCGCTCATTCGCGTTCCGGCCAAGATCGACCGGTTCATCGAGCTGCCGGATCTCGGCCGCACCGGCGCGCATCGCTTCATCACGCTGGAACATACGGTCGCGCTGTTCATCAGCAAGCTTTTCCCGGGCTATGGCGTCAAGGGCTTTGGCTGCTTCCGCATCATCCGCGACACTGATCTTGAAATCGAGGAAGAGGCCGAAGATCTCGTGCGCGTGTTCGAGACGATGCTGAAACAGCGCCGCCGGGGCGTCGTGATCCGGCTCGAGGTCGAGACGACGTTGCCCGAGCGCCTGCGTGATCTGATCGAGCGCGAGCTCAGGGTTGATCCTGAAGAGATCATCACCGTGCACGGCATGATCGGGCTCAACGAGTTGAGCCAGCTCGTGGGCGTTGACCGGCCTGATCTCAAGTTCAAGCCCTACAACCCGCGCTTTCCAGAGCGCATCAGGGAGCATGGGGGCGATTGCTTTGCCGCTATCCGGCAGAAGGACCTTGTGGTCCATCACCCTTACGAATCATTCGACGTGGTGGTGCAGTTCCTCAATCAGGCGGCGCGCGACCCCAATGTCGTTGCCATCAAGCAGACGCTTTACCGCACCTCGTCCAACTCGCCGATCGTCAAGGCGCTCGCCGAAGCCGCTGAAGCGGGCAAGACCGTGACGGCCCTGGTCGAATTGAAAGCGCGCTTCGACGAGGAGGCCAATATCCGCTGGGCGCGCGATCTGGAGCGGGCAGGGGTGCAGGTGGTCTATGGCTTCATCGAGCTGAAGACTCACTCGAAACTCTCCATGGTGGTGCGGCGCGAAGGCAGCCAGCTGGTCAGCTACTGCCATGTCGGCACCGGAAATTACCATCCGATCACCGCCCGCATCTACACCGATCTGTCGTTCTTCACGGCCGATCCGGTCATTGCGCGGGATGTGGCGCGCGTCTTCAACTTCATCACGGGCTATGCCGAGCCTGTGGGGCTCGAGCGCATCGCCCTGTCGCCTTTCGGGCTGAAACAGCGGCTTCTGGACCACATTCAGGAGGAAATTGCGCATGCCAAGGCGGGTCGCAAGGCGGCGATCTGGGGCAAGTGCAATTCGCTGGTCGATCCCGTCGTGATTGATGCGCTCTATGCGGCAAGCAATGCAGGTGTGCAGATCGATTTTGTTGTGCGCGGCATCTGCTGCCTGCGGCCTGGCGTGCCGGGCCTTTCGGAGAACATCCGGGTCAAGTCGATCGTCGGGCGCTTCCTTGAGCACACACGCATCTTTGCCTTTGGTGCGGGCGAGGGGTTGCCCAGCGCCAAGGCGCATCTCTACATTTCCTCGGCCGACCTGATGCCGCGCAATCTGGATCGTCGCGTCGAGACCATGACACCGATTTTGAACCCGACGGTTCATCAACAGGTTCTCGAGCAGATCATGCTTGCCAACTTCCTCGACAATGATCAGAGCTGGGTCATCTTGCCGGATGGTTCTTCGCGACGCATTGTCCGTGCCGAAGGCGAGGAAGCCTTCAACGCCCATAATTATTTCATGACGAATCCGAGTTTGTCCGGCCGTGGAAAATCGCTCTCCAGCTCAAGTCCTCGCAGCCTGGCCCGGCGAAGCCGTGCCGAGCGCGAGCGTCCGCAGTGAGCCCAGGACCAGGCTGAGCCGCACCGACCCGTTGGCCATCATCGACATTGGGTCCAACTCGGTCCGTCTCGTTGTCTTCGAAAGCCTTTCGCGCTCTCCGGCGCAGATTTTCAACGAGAAGGAGATGGCGGGCCTAGGCCGCGAAGTCGCGACCACGGGCATGTTGGCCGCCGATGCTGTGCGCAAGGCGCTCGATGCACTGGTGCGGTTCCGCATTCTTTGCTCGGCCATGGGCATCCGCAATCTTCGGGTGCTGGCCACAGCTGCGGCGCGTTATGCCAAGAATGGCCCGGCCTTCATCGCCGAGGCCGAGGCTGCCGTTGGTCAGCCGATCGAGCTCATTCCCGGCGAGCGTGAGGCCTATCTTTCGGCGCTCGGTGTCGTTTCGGGTTTTGCCCGGCCTGATGGTGTCGTGGGCGACCTTGGTGGCGGCAGCCTCGAGCTGATTTCGGTTGACGGGCCCTTTGTTGGCCCCGGCATCAGCCTGGCGCTGGGTGGCCTTGCCCTGCAGGACCGTTCGGGCGGTTCGTTGAAAGCGGCTGAAAAGATCGTGCGCGACGAACTCGACAAGGCCCCGCAGCTGGAAGCCATGAAGGACCGCGATTTCTATGCGGTAGGGGGCACCTGGCGTGCCTTGGGCGCGCTGCATCAGCGCCAGTCGCATTATCCATTGTCAGTGATGCATGGCTACACAGTGCCTGCGCGCGATGTCGTGGATTTCTCGCGCATGGTCGAGCGCGCCGATACTGTGGTGCTCGATGCGCTGGAATCAGTCTCATCGGCGCGGCGTCCGCTTCTGGCTTACGGCGCGCTTGTGCTCGAGCAACTCATCAAGCGCGGCAAGCCGCGCGCGGTCGTCATTTCGGCGCAGGGCGTGCGTGAAGGCCTCCTGCATGAGCAGTTGTCCGACAGCGAGCAGGCAGCCGATCCATTGCTGTCGGCGGCCGAGGACTACAACCACCTGCGGGCCCGGAATCCGGACCACGCAGCAGACCTGATCGACTGGGTCGGGCGGCTTTTCGTGGAGGCCGGCATCAGCGAGGACCCGGAGATGCGCCGTCTGCGGCATGCAGCCTGCCTGTTGTCCGACATTGGCTGGCGCGCACATCCCGATTATCGCGGCGAGCAGAGCCTGAATGTCATTGCCCATGCCGCCTTTATCGGCATCGATCATCCGGGCCGCGCTTTCCTCGCGCTGACGATCTTCCACCGCTATGCGGGGCTGAAGGAAGACAGCGCGGCGGCGTCCGGATTGCGCCGCCTGCTGACGCCGCGCCAGATCGAGCGGGCCGTGCTGCTGGCCGCGGCTTTTCGTGTGGCTTATCTTGTCTCGGCTGGAATGCCGGGCATCCTGTCACGCGTGCCGCTGGGCTTTTCGGGCAAGAAGCCAAAACTCCAGTTCCCGCCGGAATGGCAGGCGCTTTCCAGTGACCGTGTGACAGGGCGACTGAAGCAGCTCATCAAGCTGCTGGAAAAGGGCTGAGCCTTCAGCCCAGCACGACCTCTTCAGCTCAAGTCAACCTTGCCTTCGACCACGCGCAGCGCCATCCGGCCCTGCTTCAGCGCCAGCGCCTTTTCGCCGAAATGATGTCTGGAAAGTCTATATATGCGCTGCCATTGCCCTGAGAAAATGATCGGAGTGATTGCAGTAGTCGTGACCGGCCCTGCTGAATTCCAGCAGTGATACGAGCCGTTTCACTGGTACTGCGGGTTGTGCCATCCCCGACGCTGCAATCTCTGCGCGTTGTGTCTTTGGTGCCAGACTTGCGACCCTGCGCGGGACGGCATGCGGCAGGCCTGCAAAAACAACGCCCCAGACCTTCACATCCTTCACCTTCTCGACGCTGACACTGGTCGGGTCTTCTTCAAGAATTGTGAAGTCAGCACGCTTGCCTGGCTTGATGCTGCCGATTTCCTTTTCCAAGCGAAGCGAATAGGCGGCTTCGATGGTGACGCCACTGAGCGCCCGCTCAACAGTTATGCGTTGCTCGGGTGCAACTGTGCGCCCGGATACGGTGATGCGGCTTGCGGCTGATGCAACGAGAAAAAGTGGATCAGCGGGCGCCATCGGCATGTCGGAATGCAGCGAGATGCTCATCTTCTCGCGCACCGCCGAACCGAGGCGCACCATGTTGCCGGCCCGTTCCGGTCCAAGTCCGATTTCTGCGTAGCGATCGGCGAGCGCGGAGACGTAATATGGGTTTGCACTGATTACCGCTCCCGCCTTGGCTAGGCGCTTGACCTGATCTTCGGTCGAGACGGCAAAATGCACGACTGTGAAACGGTGATCCTTGCGCGGTCGTGTTTTCATGCGCTCCTCGAGCGCGGCGGTCACGACTTCCAGCCCCGCATCGCCATTGACGTGGCTGTGAATCTGATAGCCCGCATTCCAGAAGCGTTTGAATGCGGCGGTGTAGTCATCCGGCTCGGCGATCCATTCGCCCTTGTGGCCGTCAAGATAGGGGGCCTGCATCTGCATGGCCTGCGAGAAGATGGCACCATCAGCATATTGCTTGATGTGACCCGGCAACCACTGCACCTTGCCCTTGCCCCACTTCATGTAGCTTTTGGCATCAGCCACCATCTTGTCGAGTGTTCCGGCCTTCTTGTGCTTGTCGAACAGCACCCGGCCATCGGGGAAGAAAAAGGTGCGGAATGTGACGTTGTCGGCATCGAGAATTGTCTCGTAGAGCTGGTGCAGGGGCCGCACCATCTGTGTGCCGGGCTCGCAGATCGTGGTGATGCCCTTGGCCAGCAGATAGCGCCGCATGGCATCCAGCCCCTTTGTCAGGCGGGCGGGCGTGAAGATATCCTTGATGAGTGGCGGAATGACCAGTTCCATTCCCTTCTCGAAGAAATGGCCCTTCTCCCAGTTCGATTGCTGGCTCGCCAGGCCCTTTCCCTCAACCGACTGGGCGGTGACGCCATACTTGGCCAGCGCTGCCGTGTTGAGGAAGAACTCGTGGCAGGAGCGGTGCCAGACAATCAGCGGACGTTCCGGGCTGATCTGGTCAAGCATCTTGCGGTCGAGCTTGCCGTGGAAATAGTGATGGTATCCCCAGGCGATGAAGCTGTCTTTTGATGTTGGGCTTTCGGCCAGCACGCTTTGCAATCTGGTAATAAACTCTTCCGCGCTCGCTGCCCTCGGCCAGTTTCGGTCAGGCAGATCCCAGTCCTCGATTGCTACCACCGCGTCGACGCACATGGAAGCTGCTGCCAGCAGAGGATGATCGTGCTGTCCGATAAAGCCAGGCAGGATCACCTTGTTCTCGAAGGTCCGGTCTATGACCAGAGGGCTATTGCCAATGGTCTTGACCACATCAGCAAGATTGCCAAGCGCGGTGATGACTTTGCCTTTGACTGCAACCGCTGTGGCAGCGGGCTGGTCGGGGTCCATGGTGATGATCTTGGCTGCGGTGTAGACCGTGGTGATCTCGCCCAGAAGCGTGGCGTTCTCTCCGCCTGTCATCATCTGAACGCCAAGTGTCTGCGCGACCGCTGCTGTCGAGGACGCAGAAAATGCGAGAGCGGAACAACCTGAAAGTAGAAAACTCCGGCGATCAAGCGTCATGTCCTGCATCCTTCAAACCGAAATGGCATAGGAAGCCTAGTGGACATGCGCACGTCCAACAACCCGTTGTGTGCGGCCGACGAAAACCGGTTGTTGCTCGAGTTTCAGCCCAGCACGACCTCTTCAGCTCAAGACAACCTTGCCTTCGACCACGCGCAGCGCCATCCGGCCCTGCTTCAGCGCCAGCGCCTTTTCGCCGAACACGACCCGGCGCCAGCCTTTCAGTGCGGGCACATCGGCCTCGTCATCGGCGGCAATCGCCTCGATGTCGTCCATGGTGCCAAGGATTTTCGGCGCAACCCGCTCGGATTCGGCTGTCGCGCGCAGCAGCACCTTCAGCAGTTCGATGACGGCACCATTGCCCGGACGGCCGCGCTCGCGCTCCAGCTTCGGCAGGGTCTTGGGGTCGATCTCCATGGCGCGCTCGATGGCCGCCAGCACCTCGCCGCCGGAGCGCGAGCGCTCGAAGCCGTTGGGCACTGAGCGCAGCTCTGCCAGCGCCTCGACCGAGCGGGGGGCACGCTGCACGATGTCGATCAGCGCATCATCCTTGACGACCCGCTGGCGCGGCACATCGCGACTTTGCGCCTCGCGCTCGCGCCAGGCGGCCAGCTCCATCAGCAGCGCAACCTCGCGCGGCTTGCGCAGGCGGCCCTTCAGCCGGAGCCAGGCATTCTGCGGCTGGACCTCATAGGTGCCGGGCGAGTTCAGGATCGCCATCTCCTCGTCCAGCCATGCGGTGCGGCCACTCTCTTCAAGGTCCGCCACCAGCGCCAGATAGACATCGCGCAGGTGGGTGACATCGGATTCGGCATAGACCAGCTGCGCCTCGCTCAGCGGGCGGCGCGACCAGTCGGTAAAGCGTGAGGATTTGTCGATCTTGGCCTTGGCCAGATCATTGGCAAGTTGCTCATAACCGACCGAATCGCCGAAGCCGCAAACCATGGCGGCAATCTGCGTGTCGAACAGCGGGGTCGGAATCAGCCGCCCGATGTTCCAGATGATCTCGAGATCCTGCCTGGCCGCATGGAACACCTTGATGACCGCAGTATTGGCCATCAGCTCCATCAGGGGTCCAAGATCGATGCCGCTGGCGAGCGGATCGACCATCACCGCCTCTTCGGGCGAGGCGAGCTGCACGAGGCAGAGCTTGGGGTAATAGGTCGTCTCGCGGAGAAACTCAGTATCGACCGTGACGAAGGGATGCTTCGCAAGGCGGGCACAGGCATCTGCAAGCGCGGCAGTCGTCACGATCAGGTTCATCAGGCCTGATAACAAGCAAAGCAACGGCTGTCGCGCTGATTTTGGTGAGGGTCGCGCTCAGAGCATCATTGCGCGGCAAGCGACACAAATCTCCCGTCATTCCGGGGCCGCGCAGCGGAACCCGGAACCCATACGCACCTGTGGCTGCAGGAATGTCACGAGTGGCGCACACCGTCTGTGCCATCGGGCTTGTGGGTTCCGGGGCCGGCTCTGCCGTCCCGGAATGATGTGGGTTAGATTTGCTCACTCGGAATAACGATGATCTCTGTCCGCCCTTCGATTTCCGGGGCCGAGCAGCGAAGCGGAACGGAACCCGGAATCCAGCGCAACAACGTGCCGCGACAGCGGCGCATGATGTCAGCATCGCAAACACACGGCGTTTCCGCGAAGGGTTGTTGTGCTGGATCCCGGATCGGGTTCCGCCTTCGCTGCACCCGTCCGGGAGTCGCAAGGGCACTCCTGCCGTCATTCCGGGGCCGCGTGTCTCTTGTCTCACCTCCCCCGGAAAGGGGAGGTCGGGTGGGGGGCAGGACCGGGCGAGATGTGCCGATTGCCAATGCTTCACTCCCCGCGATTGGACCCCCACCCCAACCCTCCCCCTTTCAGGGAGAGGGAGCCGACCGGCGCTGTCGTTCCGGGAGTCGCCAAGCCTTGGCAGCAAGCCTTGGCAGAATGACGATCATCGCTGTGCCCCGCTTGTCGCCTGTCGCTTCGCGGGCTATCTGGCTGGCGAACTCCTGTTGAAAGACTTTTGCCGTGATGCACCGATACCGTTCCCACACCTGTGGCGCGCTGCGCGAGAGCGACATTGGCGGGCTCGCTCGCCTGTCTGGCTGGTGCCATCGCATCCGTGACCATGGCGGCGTGCTCTTCATCGATCTGCGCGACCATTACGGCATGACGCAGATCGTGATCGACCCGGACTCACCGGCCTTCAAGCTGGCCGAAACGGTGCGCTCTGAATGGGTCATCCGCATCGATGGCAAGGTGCGCATGCGCCCCGCTGGCACCGCCAATTCAGAGTTGCCGACCGGGCAGATCGAGCTTTATGCGACCGAGATCGAGGTTCTGGGCGCCTCTGCTGAATTGCCGCTGCAGGTCTTCGGCGATCAGCCTTATCCGGAGGACACGCGCCTGAAATACCGCTTCCTCGACCTGCGCCGCGAGAAGCTGCACCAGAACATCATGACACGCGGCAAGGTGGTGGATGCCATGCGGCTGCGCATGAAGGCGCAAGGGTTCTTCGAGTTCCAGACGCCGATCCTGACAGCGTCCTCGCCGGAAGGCGCGCGCGACTTTCTTGTGCCGAGCCGCATCCATCCGGGCAAGTTCTACGCGCTGCCGCAGGCGCCGCAGCAATACAAGCAGCTCCTGATGATGGCGGGGTTTGACCGCTATTTCCAGATCGCGCCCTGTTTCCGCGACGAGGACCCGCGTGCTGACCGTCTGCCGGGCGAGTTCTACCAGCTCGATCTCGAAATGAGCTTTGTCGAGCAGGAAGACGTGTTTTCCGCCGTTCAGCCCGTCATCACCGGCATTTTCGAGGAGTTCGGCAACGGCAAGAAAGTGACGAAGGACTGGCCGCGCATTCCCTATGCCGTGTCGATGCAGAAATACGGCTCCGACAAGCCGGACCTGCGCAACCCCATCGAGATGCAGGATGTCTCCGAGCATTTCCGGGGTTCGGGCTTCAAGGTCTTCGCGCGCATTCTG
>JANMMX010000107.1:0-1629 GCA_031373605.1 Allobosea sp.
CCTGCGTCGACAAGGCGAATGTCTTCACCTCCCTTGCCTTCTTCCGGAAGATTTTTGACGAGCGCGCCAAGGCGTTCCCCGATATCCGCGCCGACCATGCCTATGTCGATGCAACCGCACTCGACATGGTGCGCCGCCCCTGGGCGCTTGACGTGCTGGTGACCGAGAACATGTTCGGCGACATCCTGTCGGATCTGGGCGCCGGCCTGATGGGCGGCATGGGCTTTGCTCCATCAGCCGACATTGGCGCGACACATGCAGTCTTCCAGCCCTGCCATGGCACGGCACCCGACATTGCCGGACAGGGCAGGGCCAACCCGACTGCGATGATCCTTTCGGGCGCGATGATGCTGGACTGGCTGGGCGAGAAGCACGGGCTGCCTGAAGCCCTGAAGGCTGCTGACCTTGTGCGCGCCGCCGTCGACCAGGCCTATCGAGAAGGGCTGAAACCTTTCGAGATTGGCGGGGGTGCGGGCACGGCGGAGATCGCCCGCCACGTTCTTGCTGCGCTCTCCAGCAAGACGCTTGAAGCGGCCTGAACAGATGACAAAGCCGATCCGCATCGCCTGCGTTGGTACAGGCTATTTCAGCCAGTTCCAGTATCGCGCCTGGAAGCGCATGCCGGATGTCGAGATCGTGGCGCTCTGCAACCGCAGCCGTGACAAGGCCGAGGCTTTCGCTGCCGAATTTGGTATCAGTCGCATTTACACCGACCTGGCGCAGATGCTGGATGAGGCGCAGCCAGAGCTGCTGGACATCATCACGCCACCGGAAACGCATCTGGCCGCCATCCGGCTGGCGGCCGCGCGCGGCATTGATGTGATCTGCCAGAAGCCGTTCTGTGCATCGCTTGCTGAGGCCAAAGAGGCGCTGGCGCTGGCGGACAAGGCGGGCATCTCCATCACCGTGCATGAGAACTTCCGCTTCCAGCCCTGGCATCAGGCGATCAGGGCTTTTCTCGCAACCGGGGCCTTGGGCCCGGTCTACCAAGCCGCGTTCCGCCTGCGTCCCGGTGATGGACAGGGCCCTTCGGTCTATTTGGCCCGCCAACCCTATTTCCAGCAGATGCCGCGCTTCCTCATTCACGAGACTGCGATCCATCTCATCGATGTCTTCCGTTCGCTGTTTGGCGAGGCCAGCAGCGTCACCGCCCTCCTGCAGCGCCTTAACCCGGCGATTTCCGGCGAGGATGCAGGGCTGTTCGTGCTGGACATGGCGGACGGCACACGCTGCCTTTTCGATGGCAACCGGCTTTCCGACCACCGCGCGCAGAACAGGCGCCTGACGATGGGCGAGTTCCTCATTGAAGGCGAGAAAGGCACGCTCATGCTTGACGGAGATGGCGGCCTCACCTTCCGTCCCCATGGTGAAAACGAGGCGACCATCGTGCCTTATGCCTGGGACAACATCGATTTCGGTGGCGACTGTGTCTATCGTTTCCAGCGGCATGTGATTGATGCGCGTTTTGGAAGAGGCAGCATCGAGACCAGCGCCAAAGACTACCTTGCCAACATCCGCATCGAGGACGCGATCTATGAGTCAAACGACACAGGTCGCCGCATCATCCTTTGACGAGAAGGAGCGCTTGCCTGCAAGCGAGCGTGCCTATCGCCAGCTGAAGCAGCTGAT
>JANMMX010000113.1:0-3139 GCA_031373605.1 Allobosea sp.
GCGTTGCTGCTGCTCATCGGATGCTGGCTTTCTCGGCAATGGAACGCGGGGCAAAGGTTTCGGCTTTTTCGCCGTTGCGGCGGTCGGGTCCGCGCCAGAGATTGGGCGCGCCGCGCCTGCGGTCCGGCCCGAAATAGCTCAATGTGCGGATGAAGGGACGGGGCTCGGCCACCGCCGCATGGATCTTGTCATAGACCGATTGTGGCGCGATCGGCTTGGCGATGAACTCGGTGATGCCGGCATCTCGCGCCATGCGCACATGCTGGCGCGTGGTGTGTGCTGTCACCATCAGGATCGCCACGAAGGGGTTGTGGCTCTCGCTCGGGTGGCGCATCATCTTGGTGACGTCGAGCCCGTCGAGCATGGGCATTTCCCAGTCGAGCAGCACCAGATCAGGTGATTCAGCCTGGAAGGCCTCGAAGCCTGTGGTGCCGTCAATCGCCTCGCTGACAAATCTGGCCCCGAACGAATAGAGCAGCGTGCGCAGGAGCCTTCGTGTGAAGGCGTTGTCATCAATGATCAGAAACCTGATCTTGTCGTAATCGACCCGCATGGTGACGGCCTGTCTGCGCTCACGGTTGTGCTCTGGGAGCTATACAACCTATAAGTGCTTAACAGGCCATGAACCCGCATGGGTTGTTTTCGGGTTTTGCGGGAGGGTGGGGTGGTTCAGTAGCCGAACTGTTCACGCAGGATGCGTTCGTCGAGGCTGTGTCCAGGGTCATGCAGCATTACCAGATCGACGCTGTGATCCATGGCGATCTCGACGGCCACGACATTGTCGACCTCGATGTGATCGGCAAAGGCGCTGACCGGCCGCTTCTCGGCTTCCATGACGGCGATCGAAACACGCGCATGCGAGGGCAGGAGCGCGCCGCGCCAGCGCCGGGGCCGGAAGGGCGAGATCGGCGTTAGCGCCAGCAGCGTGGCGTTGAGTGGCAAAATCGGCCCGTTGGCCGAGAGATTGTAGGCTGTGGAGCCGACGGGCGTTGCCAGCAGCACGCCATCGGCGCTCAACTCGTCCAGCCTGACCTTGCCGTCCACCGAGATGCGCAGCTTGGCCGCCTGATAGGAGCGGCGCAGCAACGAGACCTCGTTGATGGCGCGGGCCTTGAAGCTCTTGCCATTGATGTCAGTCGCGCGCATCTGCAGCGGGTGGCTGACGGCATATTCGGCCTTGTCGAGCCGGGCCTTCAGGTCTTCCTCGCGATAGTCATTCATCAGGAAGCCGACCGAGCCGCGGTTCATTCCGAAAATCGGTTTTCCGGTGCCGAGGAACCGATGTAGCGTCTGCAGCATCAGCCCGTCGCCGCCCAGGGCCACCACGACATCGGCGTTCTCCGGCGGCGTGTTGCCATAGCGCGCGCTCAGGCGGCTGAAGGCAGTCTGCGCTTCGGGCGCCTCGCTGGCGATGAAGGCGATGGTCTTGAAATTGTCAGGCATGATGCTCTGTGTCTGGATGGGTCACGCCGGGTCTGTCGCACCTGTCGTCAGCCAGACCTAGCATGCCCTTGTGCCATCAGGGCAGCAAAAAAGCCGGGGCACTTTCGCGCCCCGGCCTTCAAAAATCCGGTCTGGACCGCCTGCCTCAGACAGCTGGCGACCATTGCACGGGCACCATCTCGAAGCCGGTGCCAGCCTTGGCGATGAAGCCGGTGGCCGGGAAGGGCGCGTGATAGAAGGCAAGCTGCGTCTTGTCGCTTGCTGCCATGTCCAGCACGCGGCGGCGGCTGGCGCGGGCTGCATCGGCATCCATGTCGAACACGGCCGACCAATCCGGATTACGCACGAACAGCGCCGGGTGGTTGGTGAGATCGGCCGCCGAGATCAGCGAGCCTGTGCCGGACGCGATGCGATACATCGTGTGGCCAGGCGTGTGGCCATAGGCGGCAACAGCCGTGATGCCCGGAGCGACGGTTGCGCCATCGGCGATCTGCTTCACATCCTTGGCAATGGGGCCGAAGACACGGCGCACATTGGCGAAGGCGCCCTTCATGGCGTCAGGGGCGGCGGCGGCGCGCGCATCATCCATCCAGAAGGCCCATTCGGCGGCCGGCACGATGGCTTCGGCATTCGGGAACACGGCGGTGCCGTCCTTCAGGCGGAAGCCGTTGATGTGGTCGCCATGGAAATGGCTGAACACGATGGTGTTGACGTCCTTGGGGTCAAAACCGGCAGCCTTGAAGTTCGTCATCCAGCGGCCCGAGGTCGGTGCGCCGGAATCGCCATTGCCGGTGTCGATCAGGATCAGCTTGCTGCCGGACTGGACGACGAGTGTGGTGAAGGAGATCGGTAGCGCCGCTGCCGGAAGGAAGGCCGCAGCCATTGCCTTCTGCACATCGGCAATGTCGGCATTGCGGATGAAACCCTCGAGCGGGCGCATGGCAAAGCCGTCATTGATGGCGGTGACGGTGATGTCACCCACCTTGTAGCGGTAAAAACCTGGTGCCTGGGTCACGGCAGCTCCCTGAGCGTTGGCGGGCGTGATGCCGGTGGGCAGCCCGAGGGTTGAGGCCACACCGAGCGCGCTGGCACCAGCCAGAAGCGTGCGGCGGGACGGATCGAAAAGCGAGGTGGATGATGTCATGGCGAAGTCTCCCAAAGGCACGTCCAGACGGGACTGCGCAAAACTGCGCAGCCCTCCCAAAGGCCGATACCTGAGCAGCAACATAGATCAGCACCCGCCCGGTTCAATGCGCCAATCGCCTGCGAAAGGGCCCGGCAAGGACACGCTTGCGTGATTGCAAGGAGGCGGGTGCACCTGTCAGCGCGGCATGTCCCGCATGGCCTGCGTGATCGCCACGGTCTCGACCGAGACGCGGGTGACGCGCATCAGCAGGTCCACCACCTTCTCGCGGTGATCGGCGAAGCGGTAGGTGTTGAACTTCTCGCGGATGGTCGGGTCCTTCGGCGTCTTTTCCTTGTGCTGGTCCAGAATCCAGTCGAGGCCGGAGCGGTTGCCGAGGCGATACTCCCAGGCCGAGCCGGGCACGCCGGTGAGCTGCGTTTCGGAATCCAGCGTGATGATGTCGTTGTCGCGGTCGGCTTTCAGGATGACGCGATAAGCTGAAACATGCGGGTCATTTACTAATCACCAAGCTAATGGCTATTCTGTATCTCTAACAAACAGCAGGAACAC
>JANMMX010000141.1:0-7733 GCA_031373605.1 Allobosea sp.
TGGTGCTGCGAGAGAGGATTGAACTCTCGACCTCACCATTACCAATGGTGTGCTCTACCACTGAGCTACCGCAGCGAATTTTACCCCGGGGATTACCCCGCAGCTAATCCAGTACTCTATAAACCCAATCTTTACAATAGCTTAAGAAGAAAGAGCTTCTCCTTACCAATGGTGTGCTCTACCACTGAGCTACCGCAGCCTTGTTCCGTGGTTGGGCGGTGCATGCCATAAGGGGGGCTTGGATGCAACCGGTTTGCTGGCGCTGCATTGGTCTTCGTTGTGACGGTCGACCGCGGCAGATGCGATGGGACGAGACCGCCGCAGGATTGCAGCCATTTCATTGATGTGTGATCGATGTGCAGCGAACGCGTTGCTGCGAAAATGCCTTCGTGGCACCAGGAGCGGCCTGCAACAACGGAGACTGACATGCGTTTGGCGCCCGCTGATTTTGTGCCCGATGGTCGGCTGACAACGGGCACTGTGCTCCTGGGCGAGCTGCCCTTGTCGCGGGTTTTCCTGATGGATGATTCGCGTTTTGCCTGGCTGGTGCTGGTGCCGCGCCTGGAAGGCGCTTGCGAGATTGCCGATCTGGCCGAGAGCGACGCGCTGCAGTTGATGCGCGAGGCGCGGTTGGCGAGTAACGCGCTGCGCAAGGTGGTGCCTTGCGACAAGCTGAATGTCGCATCGCTGGGCAACATGGTGCCGCAGTTGCACCTGCATGTGGTGGCGCGCCTCAAGGGAGATGCAGCGTGGCCTGGCCCGGTCTTTGGCGTGCCCGGCGGCATGCCTTACACGCCTGAGGGGCGCGACGCGCGCTGTGTGGCCATGCGCGCGGCCCTTGGCCTATAAGACGCACATGAACAATCATCTGACGTCTGGATTCGATGACCATCTGGCCCTGCGCACCGAGCGTTCGGCGCGGGTGGGCTTTGCCACCAATCCGCTCGATCGCCGGGCAGACCTGCGCGATGATGCGGCAGCTGTGGCTGCCCTGCAGGCCAGGCCGGAGACGCGTTTTGTCGTGGTGGCAGGTGAAACCCCGATCCTGCGCAGGGTCGATGCCGAAACACTCAGCGTGTGGTTTGATGCAGCTGGGGCAGCCAGGCTGGGGCCTGCAGAAGATGCAGCCTTTCTGGGGCTTGATCCCGACGGGTCGCCCCGTTTTGGGTTGCTGATCGACAAGGGGCTTGTCGAAGCGCTGAAAGCGCACGAAGAGCTTGTCGTGACAGACCTGCGCACGGTTGCGCTGAAAAAGCTTGTTTCGCGCGAGGAGCTCGGTCCGTTGGGCGAGGCCAAGGCGCTGCTGGACTGGCATGCGCGCCACAGGTTCTGCGCCCAATGCGGCGGGCCTACGGTCGCAGCCTCATCGGGCTGGAAGCGCGAATGCACCGCCTGCAGCGCGCAGCATTTTCCGCGCACCGACCCGGTTGTCATCATGCTGGCGGTGCGGGGCGAGAAGTGCTTTCTGGCGCGGCAATCGCGCTTTCCGCCGGGCATGTATTCCTGCATCGCGGGCTTCATCGAGCCGGGCGAGAGTTTCGAGGATGCCGTGCGGCGCGAAACCTTCGAGGAGGCGGGCCTGCGCACGGGCGCCGTGCGCTACATCGCCTCGCAGCCATGGCCCTTCCCGTCCTCGCTGATGATCGGCTGTCTGGCGCAGGCCATGGGCGACATCATCACGCTCGATGGCACCGAGCTGGAAGATGGCCGCTGGTTCTCGCGCACCGAGGCGCTGGCGATGCTGGCAGGCGAGCATCCTGACGGCATCTTCTGCCCACCGCACATGGCGATTGCCAACACATTGCTGAAGGCCTGGGCGCGCGAGGGCGAGAGCGTGGGGTGAGCAGAGCCCTACTCGCCAAACAAAATCCGCTCATAGTCCATCGCGCCATGCAGGATGTGCAGCACTTCGATGGTTGAAACCTTGATGCGGAAGAAGATCAGATAGTTGCCATGAACGCGGCGCCTGACCCCGGAAGACTCGAAGCGGGGCACAAGCGGGTGGCTCTCCGGCCACTCCACCAGCGTCATGCAGCTTTGGCGCAACTCGCGCACAAACGATAGAGCACGCACGGGGCTGTCAGCGGCGATATAGTCCGCAATCTGCTCGAGATCAGCCTCTGCCTGTGCGGCAATGACCAGCTTCATGCTGTCTCAGCTTTGCCCATTGCGCTGTACTTTTGCTCAAGCCTGTCAAACACAGCATCAGCAGGCTTCACCCTGCCAGAATCTGCATCAGCAAGCCCCTTGGCAAGCGCCAAATCGAGCAAGGAAAGCCGGGTTTCACGCTCTTGAACCAGTCGAATGCCTTCGCGCAGCACTTCGCTCTTGGAGTTGAAGCGCCCTGATTTCACGAGGTCGGTCACATACCCTTCAAGAGTCTGACCGAGATCGGCACTGATCGCCATGGTGACCTCCTTCAAGCGGTGAACTGACTTGCCAATCAATAACTGTTATTGAGTGACAATCAATCACCCAACGCCCCTGCCCTATTCCCCAGCCTCGCTGAAGCTCGCGCGGAACGGGTTGGCGGGGTAGACGCCCAAGATTTTCACTTCCCTGGAGAAATAGGCAAGTTCTTCCAGCGCGCGGCGCAGGGCCGGATCATCTGGATGGCCTTCCACATCGCAGTAGAACATGGTGGCGAAGAAATGCCCGTCCAGCATGTAGCTTTCGAGCTTGGTCATGTTGACGCCGTTCGTGGCAAAGCCGCCCATCGCCTTGAACAGCGCAGCTGGAATGTTGCGCACCCGGAACACCAGCGTGGTGATGATCGGCCCTGAGCCCTGGCGGGCGAACTCGGGATATTTGGACAGGATGACGAAGCGCGTCGTGTTGTGCTTCTCGTCCTCGACATCGGCCTCCAGCACGTCGAGCCCGTAGATTTCTGCCGCGAGCTTCGAGGCGAGCGCGGCACGCGTCGGGTCGTTTGCCTGAGAGATGGCGCGGGCAGAGCCTGCTGTGTCGGTCGCAACCACAGGCATCAGCTTGTGCCGGCGGATGACCTTCATGTTCTGGCCAAGCGCCACGACATGACTTTCGGCGGTCGTGATCGTTTCCAACGTCGCGCCCTTCGGCGCCATCAGCTGGAAATGGATCGGCAGGAAGAACTCACCGATGACATGCAGGCCGGCCTTTGGCAGCAGCTGATAGATGTCGCCCACGCGGCCCACGGTCGAGTTCTCGATCGGGATCATGCCGTAGCGGGCCGTGCCATCGGCCACGGCGTTCAGGGCATCGACGAATGTGGCGCAGGCCAACGGCTCGCAGTTGGGGAAGACCTCAAGCGCTGCCGCCTGCGAATAGGCTCCCGGCTCGCCCTGGTAGGAAACAACAGTCGTCATCTTGGCACTTTCAAGTGGGATCGTCAGAAAAACATGAGGTCAGGCCTGCAAAGCCAGCCGTGCGCGCACGAGATCGTCGGGCGTGTCGACGCCGCGCGGCACATGGTGTGTCAGCATCGCATCGATGCGCATGCCGGCTTCCAGCGCGCGGAGCTGCTCGAGTTTCTCGCGCAGCTCAAGCGGTGACGGCGGCAGGGCGACGAAGCGTTTCAGGGCAGGCCTGCGATAAGCGTAGATGCCGACATGGTGATAAAGCGGGCCGTCGCCGGTTGGCGCCGTGGCGCGGGTGAAATAGAGCGCGCGCATGCGGTTGGGGCCAGCCGGCGTGCCGATGAGCTTGACCACGCTCGGCGTGGTCTTTTCTTCCTCATCCGTGATTTCAGCAGCGAGTGTCGCGATATCGACGGCTGGATCCGACAGCGGAATGATCGAGGAGGCGATGGCTTCCGGCGTGATCGTCGGAAAATCACCCTGCAGATTGATGATGACATCATGGTTGCCATCAGGATCGATCAGGTCGGCAGCCTCGTTGATCCGGTCGGAGCCGGATGGATGATCCTCGCGCGTCAGAACGGCGATGCCACCTGCCCGCTCCACCGCTGCGATGATTTCCGGCGTGTCGGTCGCGACCGCGACCGGCCCGATGCCTGCCGCAACCGCCCGACGCCAGACCTGCACGATCATCGGCTCGCCATTTATGTCGGCCAGCGGCTTGCCAGGCAGGCGCGTGGCAGCCATGCGGGCAGGTATCAGAATGAGCGGATCAGACATGGCAGGCGTCTCGGCAATGGGCAATGAACCTCTGCAAGACGGGTGGCAACACGTCTCAGGGCTTCGGGCGCTTATACGAGTTGCAAAGGGACGCGCAAAGCGGCTAGGAAGCGCAAGAGCCTCCGGTCGGATGCAGCGATGCCACTCCGACCGTCCAATCAGGCGCTTGACCGGGTCGGAAGAAACGATGAGCAATGAACTGAACAAGATCGCGGGTGCCGGACTTGGCACGCTGATGCTCGTCATGGGCATCCATATTGGTGCTGGCATCCTGTTTTCGACCAAGAAGCCGGCTGTGCCGGGCTACGACCTGCCTGGCGGCGAGCTGGTCGCTTCGGCTGGGCCGGCGGCGGCGGCGGATGAGCCTCTGGTTGTGCGTCTTGCCAAGGCAGAAGTTGCGCGCGGCGAGAAGTCTGTGAATGCCTGCAAGGCCTGCCATGCTTTCGAAAAGGGTGGCGCCAACAAGATTGGCCCGGCGCTCTGGGGTATTTATGACAAAGCCAAGGCCGCAGCCGCCGGGTTTGGTTATTCTGCTGCATCCAAGGCCAAGGCTTCGGAAGTCTGGACGGCGGACAATCTCGACGCCTTCCTGAAGAACCCGAAGGCCTATCTGCCCGGCACCTCGATGGCCTTTGCCGGTGTCGGCAATGCCGCCTCGCGGGCCGACATCGTGGCTTATCTCAACAGCCTGGCGGATGCGCCGAAGCCGTTGCCGAAGTAAGCCAGCGCGATGCTTTCTGGACTTTCGAAAAGCCGGGCCCTGTGCCCGGTTTTTTGTTGTTGCGCTGGGATCAGATGCGCTCTGGCGCTTGCGGCGCAGCACGGTATCCTGCATCCGAATCAGGGCAGTTGACCGGGAGTTTCGCATGGGGCCGCGCATCACGCGCCGCACAGTTCTGGCAGGGGGCGCCGCAGCGCTGGCTGGCAGCGCAGCCGGGCTGCGCTCGTCTTCTGTGCTGGCGCAGGCTGACACTGAAAGCCATGGTCTGTCCACCTTTGGCGAATTGGCCCTGCCTGCCGACTTCAAGCATTTTGCCTATGTGAACCCGAATGCGCCCAAGGGCGGCAGCATCACGCTGCAGATCAAGCGGGCCAGCGGCAACCAGAATTTCGATACGTTCAACACGCTCAACACGTTCGTGCTGAAGGGCGATGGCGCGGCAGGCATGGATGCCTGCTTCGACACACTGATGGCGGGTTCCGGCGATGAGCCTGGCTCGGTCTATGGGCTCATCGCCAGAAGCGTGAGCGTCTCGGCGGATCGGCTGACCTATCGCTTCCGCTTGAGGCCAGAGGCGAAGTTCCACGATGGCACGCGCATCACGGCGGGGGATGTGGCCTTTTCGATCAACCTGCTGAAAGCGAAGGGCCATCCCTCCTATCGGCTGATCCTCAACGAGGTTGTCTCTGTTGTCAGCGACGGCGATGACATCGCCGTCATCCAGCTTTCGCCCAAGCGCTCGCGTGATCTGCATCTGGTGGTCGCCGGGCTGCCGGTTTTCTCGTCCGCCTACTGGGCCAATCGCGATTTCGAGGCCTCAACGCTGGAGCCACCTTTGGGCTCCGGCGCCTACAAGGTCGGGCGCTTCGAGCAGGGCCGTTTCATCGAGTTCGACCGCGTGCCCGACTATTGGGCCAGGGATCTGCCGGTGAATGTCGGCACCAACAATTTCGACAAGCTGCGCTACGAATATTTCCGCGACCGGCAGGTGGCCTTCGAGGCGTTCAAGAGCGGCGTCATCACCTTCCAGGAGGAGTTCACCTCGCGCATCTGGGCGACGGGCTATGATTTCCCCGCCATCAACGAGGGCCGCGTCAAGCGCGAGACCCTGCCCAAGCGCGAGCCGCAAGGCTCCCAGGGCTGGTATTTCAACCTGCGCCGCGAGATGTTCGCCGATATTCGCATCCGCGAGGCCATCGGCCTGTGCTTCGATTTCGAGTGGACAAACAAGAACATCATGTTCTCGTCTTTCAACCGGATGACGTCCTTCTTCGAGAATTCGGACCACAAGGCCGTCGGCCTGCCCTCGCCCGAGGAGCTGAAGCTGCTGGAGCCTTTCCGGGGCCAGGTTTCGGACGAGGTCTTCGGCATGCCATTCCTGCCGCCTGTCAGCGATGGCTCCGGCAATGACCGCGCGCTTCTCCGCCGGGCCGACGAGCTGTTCCGGGCGGCTGGCAGCAAGCGCGAGGGCAATCAGCTGAAGCTGCCGGATGGCAAGCCATTCGAGATCGAGTTTCTGGATTTCCAGGCCTCGCTGCAGCCGCACACACAGCCCTTCCATGCCAACCTGAAGCGCCTCGGCATCGAGGCGCGCTCGCGCATCGTGGATGCGGCGCAATACCAGCGCCGTCTGGACGAGTTCGATTTCGACATGGTCAGCCGCGCTTTGGGCGGTGCCGCCATTCCAGGCGACTCGCTGCGCATCATCCATGGTTCGGAAGCGGCGAAGACGCGCGGCTCTCGCAATCTGGGCGGCATCGCTTCGCCCGCCATCGACGCGATGATCGAGCGGATTGGCCAGGCCCAGAGCTATGCCGATGTCACTGTGGCCGCCAGATGCCTCGACCGGCTGCTGCGCGCCGGGCGCTATTGGGTGCCGATGTGGTGGAATGCCAGCGAATGGCTGGCCTATTGGGACATGTATGGCCGCCCCGAAGGCAAGCCGAAATTCGCTTCCGGCGCGCCGGGCACATGGTGGTTCGAGCCCGAGAAGGCCCGGCGCATCGGGCGGGGCGGCTGACGCCCATGCTCGCATATATCGCCCGACGTATCCTGTTGATGATCCCGACGTTGCTCGGCATCCTGCTGATCTCGTTCACGATCGTGCAGTTTGCCCCCGGCGGGCCGGTGGAGCGCATCATCGCGCAATTGCAGGGTCAGGGCGGCAATGCGTCTGACCGTGTTGGCGGCGGCAGCGGCGATGCGGGCAGCCAGCTTGGTGCGGGCGACAGCAACTCGGCCTATCGCGGCGCACAGGGGCTGGACCCCGGCTTCATCAAGGAGCTGGAGAAACAGTTCGGCTTCGACAAGCCCGCCCATGAGCGCTTCCTGAAGATGCTGAAGGACTATGCCACGCTGGATTTCGGTAAGAGCTATTTCCGCGACACACCTGTGTTGCAACTCATCAAGGAAAAGCTGCCTGTCTCCATCACGCTCGGCCTGTGGATGACGCTGCTCTCCTATGCCATCTCGATCCCGCTCGGCATCCGCAAGGCGGTGCATGATGGCTCGCGTTTCGACACCTGGACGAGCGCCATCGTCATCATCGGCTATGCCATTCCGGGTTTTCTCTTCGCCATCCTGCTCATCGTGCTGTTTGCGGGTGGCTCCTTCTTCCAGATATTCCCGCTGCGCGGGCTGGCCTCGGACAACTGGGCGCAATTGAGCGCTGGCGCCAAGGTGCTGGACTATCTCTGGCACATCGCCCTGCCGGTGACCGCCATGGCGCTCGGCGCCTTTGCCACCTCGACGCTGCTGACGAAGAACTCGTTCCTCGATGAGATCCGCAAGCAATATGTCCTGACAGCCCGCATGAAGGGCCTGACCGAGCGGCGCGTGCTCTATGGCCATGTCTTTCGCAACGCGATGCTGATCGTCATTGCAGGTTTTCCCGGCGC
>JANMMX010000161.1:0-2115 GCA_031373605.1 Allobosea sp.
CAGCAAATGGCGCTGCGCTGTGGCAGCATCCGGCTTCTCGACAAAACGCGTCACGCTGCGGGCCGCACCCTCCAGACCTTCGCCCGGCGCGATATAGCCGTATCCGGTCGCAGGATGTGTCGGGGTGATGCCGAAGGTGACGATGCGGCCAGCTTGGGCAGCAGCGATGCCGGAGGCGACAACGGCATGAAACGCCGGAACATCGCGCACGACATGGTCGGAGGCCAGCACCAGCACCAGCTGGTCGGGCACCGACAGCGACATCTGAACAGCGCCTGCAATGATGGCGGGGCCTGAATCGCGCGCCACAGGCTCCAGCAGCAGATCAGCCTTGATGCCGATCTCGGCGAGTTGCCGCTCGACCATGAAACGATGCTGGCGGTTGGTGACCACGAGCGGACGACCGAACAGCGCCGGGTCTGCCACGCGCAGCATCGTGTCCTGAAAGGTCGAGTGCTTGCCGATCAGTGGCGCGAACTGCTTGGGGAACGCCTCGCGCGACTGCGGCCAGAGCCGCGTACCCGAGCCTCCGCACATGATGAGCGGCCTGATCTTCATCCCTGCGAACCCCACGCGAATCGGCTTGCCAAACTGCCAGAGCGGTGCGGCGAAGGGCTCCTTGCGTCAAGCAGAACCCGGCATCGTGGTTACTGGCAAGAGCCCGCTCACGGTTTGGGGGCGGCAGGCATCTCCGGCCGCACGGGGTTGGCCGTAAAGCCGCGGAACATCATGTCAGGCGAAGAGGTGTTGTGCTGGGAATGGGTGGTGCGGCCCATCCAGATGTCGGTCGCCTTGCCGCCCTTGAACGGCATCAGATGCTCCTCGCGCCAGCCTTTGGCGCCGGGCTCGCGCACGGCGATGCGGGCCACATCATTGTTGAACTCGGTTACATACATCGAGCGGAGTGCAGCAAACGCCTTGCCGCCGCCAACAGGTTTGTCGAGCACTGCATCCAGCACCATGCGGTTCTCGTCGATCACTTCCAGCTTCAGCGAGCCGTTCGAGCCATCCTTGAAGGCCATGTCGAAAGTCAGCGTCTTCGGGTCAAACGCGATCTCGCGGATGTTGACCACGGGGCGGCCCTCGTCCGTGATCGGCCCGAACAGGAAGGACGAGCCATAGGCCGAGAAGCCGAGATGCGCCGGCGGCATCGGCCGGGCGCGCCAATAGCCATCCTGCGGATAGACCACGAGCACCTCGTAGGACTTGTCCTTGCCCAGCCGCCAGAGCTGCACGAGATGCAGGCCCTTCTCCACCCGGTCCCCCACACGAAACGTCGTGTCCGCCGGGCGCCAGAAGGTCGGGAAGGTGTAACCCACCAGCCAGTACTCGATGCTCTCATAGAAGGTGATGCGGCGCGGCGGCACAGGGGCGGCAAAGACGGGATCACCCGTCATGTCGCAGGCTGTCCAGTCCGCCTCCCAATTGTCCTTCACCAGCCCGGAGATATAGGCCGGATGCGCCGCCTCGATGCGGAATCGACGAACCTCGGGCGAAGCCAGCTTGATGGTGACATTGTCCTTCTCGGCGCAGAGCACCGGCTCGGATTCATTGCGCACCTCGACAGGAATCGTCGCGGTCGCCGCAGGTCTTGGCGGCTGAGGAGCCGTGGCCTGCGCCAGCACGCCGGAAGCAAATCCGGCTGCGAGTGTGAAGGCGCCAGCGGCGAAAAGACTGCGGATCATCAAAAACCACCTGTGAGGTTTGGGCCAGAACTCGGGCTTGCATTCAGGCTTGCAGCAGCGCGTAGACATCGCCGGAATTGGCGCTGTGCGGCAGATCGAGCAGATAGCGCTTCATGCTGTCGACGTCGACTGCCTCATCAAAGCTGAACTGCTGGCTTTCCCCCAGCGCCACATTGAAGCGATAGGCCCCCAACGCCATCAATCGCGCGAGACAGGCCAGCGCCACATCCCGCTCGATGGTGGTGAACTCGAAGGACAGCACAGGCACGGCCTGGCTCAAACCCGCCAGCACATGCGCCTCGAACCCTTCCACATCGATCTTGATGAAGGCAGGCCCGCCATGGGTGGCAATCAGCGCATCCAGCGTGGTCGAGGGCACGACGAGTTCATGATCCCAGACTTGCCCCTCCCACCCACCGGCGCCGGCAGC
>JANMMX010000188.1:0-5537 GCA_031373605.1 Allobosea sp.
AGTCGGAGGCTGTGTTTCTGGGGCTGCTGGCGGCGAAGTCTGCGCCTCCCTTGGCGCTGTTTGTCGTGGCGAGTGTCGCCAATACGGCGGGCGCGGTGGCCAACTGGTTTCTGGGCAAGATCATTGCTGATGGCGGCATCAGTCGGTTGCCTGTGCGTCTGCGTCCCACGCCTGAGCAACTGGCCAAGGGCGAAGCGCAGTTCACGCGGTTTGGCTGGCTGCTGCTGCTGTTTTCCTGGCTGCCGGTGGTGGGCGATATTGCGACTGTTGTTGCGGGCACGCTGCGCTATCCGCTCTGGCGCTTCCTGCTGATTGTCGGTGTCGGGAAAGCGGCGCGCTATGCCGTGCTCTGGGCCGGTTTTGCCGCCATCTGGTAAGCGTGGTGGCGCCAGGTGCAGGAGCCGCATGCACGGCATGGCCGCGCCGCTCTGTCTTGTCTCAGGCAGGCCAAACCGCTAACCCGCCCATGTCATCCTTTTCACTGTCCTAGAGGGAGTTCCAACCATGTCCATCACGCGCATCGGCACCGGGCCGCGCATGTCCATGGCCGTCATTCATGGCAGCACCGTCTATCTGGCCGGTCAGGTGGCCGACAAGGCCGCCGGCAAGAGCGTCGGCGAGCAGACAGCTGAGATCCTCGCCATCATTGACGATCTGCTGAGCCAAGCCGGCACCGACAAGACCAAGATGCTGATGGTCAACATCTGGCTGGCCGACATGTCGACCTTCGCGCATATGAATGCCGAATGGGACAAGTGGGTGCCGCAGGGCCACACGCCGGGCCGCGCCACGGTCGAGGCCAAGCTGGCAGCTGCGCCCTACACGGTCGAGATCGCGGTCATCGCCGCAATCTGATTACGTGTTGACGCTGGCCAGCCGCTCAAGGGCGGCGTCCAGCGTCGCGTCGTGCTTGGCAAAGCAGAAGCGCACGATGTTCGTCACCGCCCGGTCGGCGTAAAACGCGCTGACCGGGATGGCCGCCACGCCATGCTGCGTCACCAGCCGCTGGCAGAAGGCCATGTCATCGGTCTCGCCCAAGGGCGCGATGTCGACATTGACAAAATAGGTGCCGGCGCTGGGCAGCACGCTGAAACCCAGCGCTTTCAGCCCATCGCTGAACCGGTCGCGCGAACGCTGGAAATCGCGGCGCATGCCGTCGAAATAGGCAGGCTCCTTGGCCAGCCCATAGGCGACTGCCGCCTGCAGGTTCGGCGGTGTCGTGAAGGTGAGAAACTGGTGCGCCTTGGCCAGCACACGCATCAGCGCGGGCGCCGCCATCACCAGCCCCACCTTCCAGCCGGTCAGCGAGAAAATCTTGCCCGCCGAGGAAATCTTGATCGTGCGCTCGCGCATGCCGGGGCGGCGCATCATCGAGACGTGATTGTGCCCGTCAAACACCACATGCTCCCAGACCTCGTCGCAGAGCGCGATGGCATCAAACCGCTGGCAGAAATCAGCCAGCAGATCGAGATCGGACTCGCTGAAGATTGTCGCCGTCGGGTTCAGCGGGTTGTTGAACAGCACAAGCTTGGTCTTCGGCGAGAAGACCTGTGCCAGCACCTCATGCGAAAGGCCAAAAGCGGGCGGTTTGAGCGTGACGAATTTCGGAATGCCGCCTGCGCGCTGCACCAGCGGCAGATAGGCGTCATACATCGGCTCGAACAGCACCACCTCGTCGCCAGGCTCGATCAGCGCCATGAGCGCGCCAGCAATGGCTTCCGTTGCGCCCGAGGTCACCATCACCTCACGGTCGGGGTCGAGCTCCAGTCCCTGCCAGAGCCTGAAATGGTCGGACGCTGCGCGCCGCAATTCGGGCAGACCCATCATCGGCGGATACTGGTTCCAGCCGCTCATGACCGCATCAGCCGCTTTGCGCCGCACGTCTTCCGGGCCCGGATCATCCGGGAAACCCTGACCCAGATTGACGGCGCGATGCTCGGCTGCAAGCCGCGACATGATCTCGAACACGGTGGTCGGCAGATCAGCAAAGATGGGGTTCATGGGCTAAATCACGCGCTGGGGAGCAGGAACAAGGCTGAAGGTCAGGGCAGGCGGGTCTTCTGGCCGGCAACGCGCCGCAGATAGGCGCCATAGCTCGATTTGCCGAGCTGATTTGCGAGCCGGTCGAGTTGGGCCGCATCGATGAAGCCCATGCGCCAGGCCACCTCTTCAAGGCAGCCGATGGAGAGGCCCTGCCGCTCCTGGACCGTGCGCACGAATTCGGCCGCTTGCAGAAGCGTGTCATGCGTGCCGGTGTCGAGCCAGGCATAGCCACGCCCCATCAGCTGCACGTCGAGCGTGCCGGCGCGCAGATAGACCCGGTTCACATCGGTGATTTCCAGCTCGCCGCGCGGTGAGGGCTTGAGGTCGCGGGCAATGCCGATCACGTCATTGTCGTAAAAATAGAGCCCGGTCACGGCCCAGTTCGAGGCCGGTTCAGCCGGTTTCTCGATGATGTCGAGCGGGGTGCCGCGATCATCCAGCGTCACCACGCCAAAATCTTGCGGGTTCGACACCCAATAGGGAAAGATCGTCGCGCCACTGGTCTTGGCCGCTGCGCGTCTCAATTGCTCAACCAGCCCGTGGCCGTAGAAGATGTTGTCGCCCAGAACCAGCGCGACAGGATCATTCCCGATGAAAGGCGCACCGATGCGGAAAGCCTCGGCTATGCCGTTGGGCGCCGCCTGCTCGGCATAGGAGAGGGACAGGCCAAGCGCAGCGCCATCGCCCAGCAGCGCCTTGAACAGCGGCAGATCGCGCGGGGTCGAAATGATGAGGATCTCGCGAATGCCGGCCAGCATCAGCGTCGACAGCGGATAATAGATCATCGGCTTGTCGTAGATCGGAAGGATCTGCTTGGAGACGACCAAAGTCGCCGGATGCAGCCGCGTGCCCGAGCCGCCGGCCAGAACAATGCCCTTCATCGTGCCACACCTTGCATGCTTGATTGCTCTCGTTCGCTCAGCCGATTTTCACGGGCCCCAGAAGCCGATCCAGCGTGGCCGCCAGCGCCTCGCCAAAGGGCTGGAGCTGGAGGCCATAGACCGCTTTCAGGCGGCCTGTATCAAGTTCGGCATTCAGCGGCCGCGTGGCGGGTGTCGGGAAGTCCCGGGTCGGGACGGGCGTCACGCCTGCGAAGGGCCCGCGTCTTGCCGCCGATCCTGCAAGGATCCGCCGCGCCTGCTCGTCACGGGTCATGGCCTCCGGCCCTGCCAGATGCAGGATACCGGCAGGAGCGTTGTCGCCGCCAACAGCCATGGCCTGCGCCAGTGTCAGCAGGCAGAAAGCGAGATCGGGCGAATAGGTCGGACAGCCGCGCTGGTCACCGACAATGCGCAGGTTCTGGCCCGTGACATTCTGGCTGGCCCTGGCCCAGCCCAGAACCTTGGTAACGAAATTATCACCGGACGGACCGAATACCCAGGAGGTGCGCGCCACAAGCGCTGATGGATTGGCCTCCAGCACGGCGATCTCGCCCGCTAGTTTGGACTGGCCATAGACACAAAGCGGCCCGGTGACATCATCCTCGACATAAGCCCCCGCCTTGCTGCCATCGAAGACCTGATCGGTCGAGACATGAAGGAAGGGGATGGCAGCGGCCGCGCAGGCTGCAGCCAGCCGCGCCGCGCCGTCGCGGTTCAGGGAAAAAGCGGCCTCGGCCTCGCTCTCGGCGCGGTCAACGGCGGTATAGGCTCCTGCATTGATGACAGCACCGGGCTGATAGCGGTCCAGCGCGCGCCTTGCGGCATCCGCATCCGTCAGGTCGAAATCCGGGCGGCCCAATGCAAGGATAGGTGCGTGCTCATCGGTTGCCACAGCCACCAGATCGGTTGCCAACTGGCCCTTGCGGCCAATGACCAGAACAGGCGCATCAACGATCATTTTCTGAACAGCCCCAGACGCTCGCCGCCATAGACCTTGTCACGCAATGGGCGCCACCAGGCCTCGTTGGCCAGATACCATTGCACCGTTTCACGCAAACTGTCCTCGAACCCTGCCCTTGGCACGAAACCCAGCTCGCGCTCGATCTTGGTGGAATCGATTGCATAGCGCCGGTCATGGCCTGGCCTGTCGGCTACGAACTGGATCAGCCTGGCATGAGGCGCGCCGCCTGGCTTCAGTTCGTCCATGATGGCGCAGATGGCGTCCACAACGGTCCGGTTGGTGCGCTCGGCCCGGCCGCCGACACAATAAGTCGAGCCGGGAGCCCCGCCCTTCAGGATCATGATGAGGGCCCGGGCATGATCGTCGACATGGACCCAGTCGCGGACGTTCAGCCCGTCGCCATAGACCGGCAACGGCAGAACGTGCAGCGCGTTGAGGATCATCAGCGGCATGAGCTTCTCGGGAAACTGCCGCGGACCATAATTGTTCGAGCAGTTCGAGATCAGCACCGGCAAGCCATAGGTATGGCCCCAGGCGCGCACGAGATGGTCGGATGCCGCCTTCGACGCTGAATAGGGCGAGCGCGGATCATAAGGCGTTGTTTCAGTGAAGAAGCCTTCGGGCCCCAGCGAGCCGAACACCTCATCGGTGGAAACATGCAGGAAACGGAAGGCGTCGCGCGCCTCTGCTGGCACCTTGTCGAGCCAGGCGCGGGCGGCCTCCAGCAGGGTCTGCGTGCCATTGATGTTGGTGCGGATGAAGGCGCCCGGCCCGGAGATCGAGCGGTCGACATGGCTCTCTGCTGCCAGATGCATGATCGCGTCCGGCTTGAACTCCGACATCAGCCCGCGCATGCGGGCCGCATCGCAGATATCGGCCTCGACATGCCGGTAGCCGGGCTGGCCTTCCAGGTGCGCCAGCGACCGGGGGTTGGCGGCATACGTCATGGCATCGACATTCAGCAGTGCAATGCCGGGCTCGCGCATCAGCTGCAGAACGAGCGCCGAACCGATAAAACCGCTGCCACCGGTGATGAGAATGCGCATCTGTGCCGCTTTCAGCTGAAGACCGGGCCGAGTTCGGCCAGACTGGGCCATGTCCGGTCCCGGTCCTTGAGGGTGGCCACGGCTGTGCCCAACGGCCAGTCAATCGCCAGTGCCGGGTCATTCCACAGCAATCCGCCCTCGGTCTGGGGCTCGTAGGTGCCACTCACCTTGTAGGCAACCAGCGTGTGGTCGGTCAGGGTGCAATAGCCATGGGCAAACCCTTCCGGAATGAAGAGCTGTTCGCCGCCTTCGGCCGTGAGGGTGGCGCTGACAGCCCTGCCGAAATGCGGCGAGCCTGCACGCAGGTCCACAGCCACATCGAAAATCGCGCCGTTGACGCAACGCATCAGCTTGGCCTGCGCGTGCGGCGCGCGCTGGAAATGCAGGCCGCGCACGGTGCCGCGTTCGCTCGAGAACGCCTCGTTGTCCTGTGTGAAAACGACATTGATCCCGGCATCGTTCCAAGTGGCGCTTTTCCAGGTCTCGCAGAACCAGCCACGCACATCGCCGTGCCGCTTCGGCAGCAGCAGCTTCACATCCGGGTTGGCGAGCGGGATGACTTTCATGCCTGTCCGATTAGGACGGGCAGGAGGAAATGGCAAACCG
>JANMMX010000236.1:0-7619 GCA_031373605.1 Allobosea sp.
TGCTGCCGCTGTTCCAGGAGCCGCCATAGATGAAGAAAATCACGGGTGCCGGTGCCCCTTGCGTCAATGGCGCATAGACATCGAGCCGCTGGCGCGGATGGCTGCCGAAACTTGCGCCTGACACCACCTGCCGCGCGCCATTATCGGCGCCCGCAACCACATTGAATGCGCCCAGCGGTGAGCAGGCGGCGACTGGCCCAGCCAGCGCTGTAGCCAGCAGCAGGCGGCGGCTGAGCGCAGGTGGCGCGCTGGCAATATGCGTTTTCGCATCAAGGGTCATGGCAAGCTCCGCCTGTCGCTGCAATCAAGCCAGCAATGCGGCTACGCACGAAAAGTTGCGACGGATGCAATTCAAATCGTCATTCCGGGGCCGCGCCAGCGGAACCCGGAACCAATACGCACATCGGCTTCAAGCCTTGGCAAAACCAGTTCAAACGACTGCGACATGGGTGTTTATGGGTTCCGGGTTCATCGCTTCGCGTTGCCCCGGAATGACAGGCAGGCCCTACCCCAGCCGTCCCCGCGCCGCCACGGCCAACTCGCCCACCAGCCTGTCCCCGCGCACGGTCACCAGCCGGTCAACCATGTTGACGACGACGCAGACATGGTTGGGGATGACACGCACGATGTCACCGACGCCCGGGCGGTCATTGCAGGCGGCGAGAT
Source organism: Allobosea sp. (assembly GCA_031373605.1). Classification (GTDB taxonomy): domain Bacteria; phylum Pseudomonadota; class Alphaproteobacteria; order Rhizobiales; family Beijerinckiaceae; genus Allobosea. The sequence continues at coordinate 667 of JANMMX010000236.1, forward strand.
CGAGAAAGCCGTGCTCTTCGGCGAAACGGGCGATGCGCGCCTGCGGGTGTTCGAGGATGAGGCCGTGGCCATCAAGACCGCCCGTGTCGGTGGTCAGCGTCTTGGAGCCCGCATCAAGTATGCCGCGCTCGGGCCCGGCCCGGCTGACGACCGTGGTGTAGACACTCAGCGCGCAATCCTTGAGTTGGGCCACACCTGCCGCCATCTGCATCCGGTCATTGAAGATCGAGGTGCCGGAGCGATGCTCGGTTGCGCCCTTCAGCTTGCCGATATGCGGCCGGTTGGGTGAGCCTCCGGTGGAGATGATGCGCGCATCGAGCCCAGCCGCGTGAATGCCTTCCAGCGCCAGATCGACGAAGGCCTGCGAGCGCGGCCAGCCATCCTCCGGAGGATACATCAGGAGGCCTGCGAAACTCAGACCGGGGCTCGCTGCGATCAGCCTGACCAGCTCGACCGCCTCTTGTGGTGTCTCGACGCCCGCGCGCTTGCGGCCCGTGTCGCACTCCACAACCACCGCCAGATCTCGCCCTGCAATGGCAGCAGCCCTGGGCAATCCTGCAATGGTGACCGGATTGTCAGCGGCCACCGTCATCGTCGCACGCTGCATCAACGCGCCAAGGCGGCCAAGCTTTTCTTCGCCCAGGATGTTGTAGCTGATGAGGATGTCATCCAGCCCGCCATCGGCCATGATCTCGGCCTCGCCCAGCTTCTGGCAGGTGATGCCAATCGCTCCCGCCACAATCTGCATGCGGGCCAGTTCCGGCGACTTATGCGTCTTGATGTGCGGGCGGTTGGCGACGCCTGCCGCATCACACTCAGCCTGAAGCGTGGCGATATTGGCTTCGACCACATCGAGATCAATCACGACAGCGGGCGTGCCGAATGTGCGGGCAATTTCTTCGGCAAGCAGGGTCATAACAGGCTCTTTGCGGCAGGTCTATTCGGGCAGGATGCGAATGATCGCCTCGATCTCTACGGTCATGTTGTGCGGCAGGGAACCCATCCCGACAGCGGAACGGGCATGGCGCCCGCGCTCGCCCAGCACAGCCACCAGCAGGTCAGAGCAACCGTTGATGACCTTCGGCTGGTCACCAAAAGTCGGATCGCCATTGACCATGCCCAAGAGCTTGATGACCTCGACCCTGTCGAGCGAGCCTGCAGCTTCCTTCATCGCTGCCAGCAGGCCGAGGCCGGTCAGTTTGGCGTGCTCATATGCTTCCGCCACGCTTACTTGGCTGTTGGCCTGACTGCCGACCTTGCCCGACGGAATTGTGCCGTCAGGCAGGCGCGGCCCCTGCCCCGAAAGGAAAACCAGATCGCCCACACGCTTGAAGCGCACGTAGTTGGCAATTGGCGCAGGCATCTCCGGCAAGGTCAGGCCGAGTTCTTTCAGTCTGGCTTCGGCACTCATTGAACTCTCCTGTCTGTTGCCATCGGCCTCGCTCCGCTCAAGGCTTGAGCTCGCGCTGCATCAAGCGTGCGTCATTGTCATAGGTGGCGAGCTTCCGGGCAAGTGATGCGTCATGCATTTCCCGAAAGCCGAGGCGCCGCCAGAAGGCAACGGAGTCGTTCACCGCCACCAGCGCCATCTCAACAGAACCGTGCAGCTGTGCCAGACGCACCAACTCGCGGACGCCGCTGCTGGCGGCTCCAGAGCCGCGAACCTCGGGCAGCAGCGCCAGATCATGCAGATACCACGAGCGGGCCTGCGCCGGGATGGCACCCAGCAGGCTGTTTAGAGCAGGGACATCGCCGATGTGCCACGGGTGGCTGAGCAGATAGCCCGTCACACGATCTGCTTTGCACAGGACAAGGCAGCCGTCTGGCCAAAGCGCCAACCGCTCGGCAAACACGGACGCATCTTCGGGGAAGTCAGGATGCACTACCGCCGCGACTGCCATCACGCCTGCCAGATCGGCAGGAGCCATGGCTCGCCATGGCGGCCCGGACAACAAGGGTTCAGGCCGTGGCTGTGGCAGTGGATTTGGCAATGGAATTGGACTTGGCGAATTTGTTCGAGCGCTTGGGATGCCACCATTTGCCCTTGAGTACCACGCCCTCGGAAATGATTTTCTGGTTGCCCATCATGTGCTCGCCGACAACATCGACATAATCGAACTTGCCTTCCTTCACGGTCAGGATTGTCGCATCACCGAGCGAGCCCACCTTGAGCGAGCCGTACTCGGTGCGCTGCAGAGCCAAACCCGCATTCATCGTCGAGGTCTTGATGACGTTGGACAGGCTCATGCCCATGCACAGGAACTTGGACATGGTCGTGACCTGGTCAAACGCCGGGCCATTGATGCAGAGCGCATGCACATCGGACGAGATTGTGTCCGGCTCGAAACCATTGGCGAGCATTGCGCGCGTCGTCTTGAACGAGAACGAGCCCTTGCCGTGGCCGATGTCGAAAAACACGCCGCGCTTGCGGGCATCCAGCACGGCTTTCTTGATCGTGCCCTGCGCGGTGCACGGCGCATTCGGGAAGGGGCGAAATGCATGCGTCAGCACGTCGCCTGGCCGCAGCATGTCGAGCACGGCCTCGTAGGAAGGCGGCGGATGGTCGATATGCGCCATCAGCGGCATGCCGGTCTCTTCCGCCACCTGCAGCGCCATGTTGAGCGGGTGGATGCCCTGATCGCCCGACGAGTGCAGACCAACGCGCACCTTGATGCCAACGATCAGATCGCGGTTGTTGTCGGCCACCTCGGCGCATTCGGCTGGCGCCATGAGCTTGATGTTCTCGCTCTCGCCCACCATCACCGTTTTCGAGAAGCCATAAATGCCGGCAAAGGACACGTGCAGATAGGCCAGAATGCGCGCCTGAGACGGCTCGATCACATGCTTGCGGAAACCGGCCCAGTTGCCAGGGCCCGCGCTGCCGGTATCGATCGACGTGGTCACGCCGGAGGTGCGGCAGAACTCGTCCGCATCAATGCCCAGCGACGTGCCGCCCCAATAGACATGGGTGTGCATGTCGATCAGGCCGGGAGAGACGATGTAGCCCGAGACATCGCGGATTTCCGTCCCGGAACCGGCTTTCAGATCCTTGCCGAAGCCGGAAACCTTGCCATTGGTGAAGGCGACATCGCAAATGCCGTCATGGTTCTGGGAGGGGTCGATGACCCGGCCGCCCTTCAAAATGAGATCATGGCTCATGGTGTTTCCTCTGCTTTTCCCAAATGTCAGTCAGGTTCGCGAATGCCCTTGCGCTCGACAATCATGCGGTATTGCTCGGGCTCGCGATGGCGCTCGAAATTGAAGATCCAGTCCTTGTAGCTGCGCACCCTGTCGAGGTCGCAGCGGGCAACGACCAACTCGTCATCAAGCGTCAACGCCTGTGCGACGATCTCGCCTGACGGCGCGATGATGGCGGAGCCGCCGATCAGCTCGCAGCCCTCCTCGACCCCGGCCTTGGCCGTGCCAATGACCCAGCAGGCGTTCTGGTAGGCGCCCGCCTGCATCGCAAGGTGGTTGTGAAAATCGCCCAGCCGGTCCTGATCCGGCGAAGGCGGATTGTGGCGCGGCGTATTGTAGCCCAGCAGGATCATCTCGACGCCTTGCAGGCCCATGATGCGGTAGCTTTCGGGCCAGCGCCGGTCATTGCAGATCATCATGCCGAACAGGCCACGCCGCAGTGCTTCATCGGCGCGCCAGACCGGCCAGGACAGGTTGCCGACCTCGAAATAGCGCTTTTCCAGATGCTGGAAGGCGCGCCAGGGCTCGTGTTCCTTGTGCCCCGGCAGGTGGATCTTGCGGTATTTGCCGATGATGCGGCCCGATTTGTCGACCATGACCTGCGTGTTGAAGCGCCGGGTCTGGCCGTCTTCGACAGTCAGTTCCGCAAAGCCGAGCGAGAACGCCATCCCGAGGCGGGCCGCCTCGTCGAACAGCGGCTGTGTCTCGGTTGAAGGCATCTGTGTTTCAAAGAAGCTGTCCACCTCACGCTGATCGTCCATGAACCAGCGCGGAAAAAACGTTGTCAGCGCCAGTTCCGGAAACACGACAAGATCGCAGCCATGGCCTTTCGCCTGCCGAAGCAAATCGATCATGCGCGCGACAACTTGGCGTCGGCTGTGCGACCGCTGGATGGGCCCGAGCTGGGCTGCACCAACAGTGATGACCCTGCTCATGCCGAAACCCTCATGCCGGCACCACATTGAGCGGCGCGCGAAGCAGCGGATTTTCAGAAACTGGCAGATCATGCAGGTGGCAAGCCGCGACATGACCATCGGCCATAGGCTTCAGCTGCGGCTCGTCCACGCGGCAGCGATCAAAAGCGTGCGGGCAGCGCGTGTTGAAGCGGCAACCCTTGGGCGGGTTCATTGGGCTTGGCACATCGCCTGTCAGGAGGATGCGGTAGCGGGTCACGGTCGGGTCCGGCACGGGCACGGCCGAGAGCAGCGCAACCGTGTAGGGATGGCGCGGGCTGGCGAAAATCTGCTGCTTGGTGCCAAGCTCGACAATCTTGCCGAGATACATCACCGCGACCCGGTGCGTCATGTGCTCGACAATGGCCAGATCATGGCTGATGAACAGCATGGCCAGGCCAAGCTCTGCCTGCAAATCCCCCAGAAGATTGATGATCTGCGCCTTGACCGAGACATCGAGCGCGGAGACGGCCTCATCGCAGATGATGAGATCGGGCTCGGAGGCGAGCGCGCGCGCAATGCCGATGCGCTGGCGCTGGCCACCGGAAAACTCGTGCGGCCAGCGGCTGACCGCGTCGCGGTTCAGGCCCACCCGGTCCATCAGCGAGGCGACGCGCGCATCCAGTTCGGCCGCATTCTTCGCCAGCCCGAAATTGCGGATCGGCTCGGCCAGAATGTCGCGCACCCGCATGCGCGGATTGAGGCTGGAGAACGGATCCTGAAATACGACCTGCACACGCAGGCGCAAGGGCCGAAGCGCGCTCTGGCTGATGTTGTCGATGCGCTGTCCGTCGATTGAAACCTCGCCCGCCGTCAGATCGAACAGCCTGAGGATGGCCTTCCCAACAGTGGATTTGCCACAGCCGGATTCGCCCACCAGCGAGAGCGTCTCGCCGCGCTTGATCTGGAACGAAACGCCATCGACCGCATAGACAAAGCGCGGCGGCCCGAAAAAGCGGCTGGAGCCGAGCTGAAAATGTTTCTTCAGGTCGCGCACATCGAGAAGTGGCGCGTCCTTGGCTGCCGACACGGACGCGCTCATGCCGCCACCTCGCGCTGTGCATAGTGGCAGGCGGCCATGTGGTTTGCAGATTTCATCTCAAGGCCGGGTGCCACCGCGCGGCAAAGTTCGGTCGCGCTGCCGCAGCGCCCGGCGAAGACGCAGCCGGGTATCTTCTGCTTCAGACTTGGCACCATACCGGTGATCTCGGCCAGCCGCGTGGTCTTGCCCGTCAGCGAAGAACCCAGCTTGGGCACAGCGCCGAGCAGCCCTTGCGTGTAGGGGTGGCGCGGATTGGCAAAGAGTTCGCGCACGGGCGCCTCCTCCACCTTGCGGCCGGCATACATCACCACCACGCGGTCAGCGACTTCGGCCACCACGCCCAGATCATGGGTGATGAGCATGATGGCCGCACCCACGCGGCTTTTCAGATCGCGCATCAGGTCGAGAATCTGTGCCTGAATGGTCACGTCCAGCGCCGTTGTCGGCTCATCGGCGATCAGCAGCTTGGGGCTGCAGGCGAGCGCAATCGCAATCATCACGCGCTGCCGCATGCCGCCGGACAGCTGGTGTGGATATTCGCGCACGCGCTGGCCGGGCGCCGGAATGCCCACAAGTGTCAGCATCTCGACGGCGCGCGCCTCGGCCTGAGCCGCATTCAGCCCCTGATGCAGACGAAGCGTCTCGCCGATCTGGCGGCCAACCGTCAGCACCGGATTGAGCGAGGTCATCGGCTCCTGAAAGATCATGCTGATCTCATTGCCGCGAATGGCGCGCATCTCGCGGTCAGACAATTCCAGCAGGTTGCGGCCCAGAAAGCGGATCGCGCCCGCGATCTTGCCCGGCGGCTCCGGTATCAGCCGCAGGATCGACATGGCGGTGACAGATTTGCCGCAGCCGCTTTCGCCAACCACAGCCAGCGTCTCGCCCGCCTCAATGGCGAAGGAGACGCCATCGACAGCGCGGTTGATGCCATCCGGCGTGCGGAAATGGGTTTGCAGATTGTCAATTTCGAGCAGCGCCATCGGTCAGAGCCTTTTGGCCATGCGCGGGTCCAGCGCGTCGCGCAGGCCGTCGCCCAGCAGGTTCACGGCCAGCACGGTGATCGAGAGGAACAGCGCCGGAAACAGGATGATGAAGGGCTTCACCTGCCAGAGTGCCCTGCCCTCCGCCATGATATTGCCCCAAGAGGGCACGGTGGGCGGCACGCCTGCGCCAATGAAAGAGAGGATCGATTCAACGATCATGGCGCTGGCGCAGATATACGTCGCCTGCACGCTCATCGGCGCCAATGTGTTGGGCAGGATATGGCGCAGGATAATCATCGGTGTGCGGGTGCCAGCCGCAATCGCTGCCTCGACATAGGGCTGCTCGCGCAGCGACAAGACGACACCGCGCACGAGCCGTGCCACACGTGGAATCTCTGCCAATGTGATGGCGATGATGACGTTCTGGATCGAACCACGCGTCAGAGCCATCAGCGCAATCGCCAGCAGGATCGGCGGGATCGACATCATGCCGTCGATCACCCGCATGATGATGGCATCGGCCCAGCGCACGAAGCCGGAGAGCAGCCCGATGGTCAGCCCGATGATAGAGGCAAAGAGCGCCACGCAGAAGCCGACGGTCAACGAGACGCGCGCGCCGTAAAGCACGCGGGAATAGATGTCGCGGCCCAGCATGTCTGTGCCGAACCAGTTGAGCCCGGAAGGCTCGCGCGTGCGCTTGGACGTGGCGAGTGCGGTCGGGTCCACGGTGAACAGAAGCGGCGCGAAGACCGCGATCAGGATCATCATCAGGAT
>JANMMX010000252.1:0-3503 GCA_031373605.1 Allobosea sp.
ATGGCGCTCAGGTCTGGCCGGGGCGCAGCCTGTAGAAGACATGGCGGCCGATCACGTCCATCTTGCGCAGCTTCTTGGCCCAATAAGGGCGCACATAATCCGCGTGATAGTGCGTCGAGGTGCCGACATCGGCGAGATAGGTCCGGCCTTCGAACACGGCGCGCGAGACGCGTGTGGCGACACGCCAGGGCTCCGGCTCGGTGATGCGCAAGGATTTGCCTTCGCAGGCAAAGGTGAACTGGCAAGCCAGATGGCGATGGCGGTTCTGGTAGACCACCCCGCAGATCGTGTCGGGATAAAGCTCGCTCTGGACGCGGTTGAGCACGACCTGCGCCACTGCTGCCTGCCCACGCTCCGGCTCTGAGCGCGCCTCGAAATAGACCACCTCGGCCAGGCAGCGCAGCTCGCGCTCCATGCGCCCGGCGGCGACCAGATGCGTGAACCGCGAGCGCGGGGGCTCCTCGGCCTTGCGAACCACTGTGGTGGCGGCTGGCTTGTTCTGGGTGATGGCGCTGGCTGGCGCATGTGCAGGCTGCGGCGGCCGCTCGGGCGGCAGCATGGCGGTTTGCGGCGCGTCGGCGCGGGATGTGCTGCCCTGTGCCATCTGCTGGAAGGCCGGGTCGCTTGTCAGCGGCGTGGTGCTGGACGACGCGACGCGCAGCGGCACGCTCGGCGTCGAGCCATCGATGCTCTCGAGATGCCTCTCTGCGGCGCGCGATGAGGTTGTGGCAGAGCCTGGTGTGGCAGGCGAAGGCTCGGCAGTGGTCGTGTCCGTCATGGTGTCATCGGGCTGCCAGGGCTCGAAGCCGATCTGCGGACCAACCTTGAAATCAAGCGCCTCGCGGGCAAAGCCTGCAGAGACCAGGCCAGACTCGTTTTCGCCAAAGATGAGGCTCGAAAGTGCACGGCTGTCTGGCAAGCCTGTCATGGTCGGGCGCAGCATCGGAATCGGATCGCCCTTGGCGCTGCGGTCTACATGGGGATAGCTGCTGACAAAGCTCTTGAGTTCGGGGCGCGGCGCGGTGCGGTTCATCGGCACCAGTCGCTCCGGCTCGTCGAAAGAGTGGCGGGCGGAATGGATTGCGCCGTCTGCGCCACGGTTCAGGCTTGAGCCGAGATCAAGGCCGGGCAGGTGGAAAGCGCTGGTCGCTGTCAGCAAGGAAGGGCCGTCGTCAAGGTCCGAGCCGGGCCCGGGCGCGACACGTGTCACCAATGATTGGCCGTGGCTCTGATCCTGCGGGGCCTGACCGGCGGAAGCTGTGAACGAGACCAGCATGCCGGCAGACAGTGCCCACGGCGCAACGGTTGCCAGCGCCCAATGCAGGCCGAGCGCACGCATGCGCTTCATGCTGCGCCGATGCGAGCGCACGCCGTGCTGACTGGCACGCGATTTCAAGCCACCCATACGCAAAACCCGACGCAAACGCGATGCAACACAACTGAGGCAGGCCACGTCTCCGTGGCTGGGATGGTTATCGCCCGGGTAAGGTTGAGGTCACGTTAATGGGCGTTTTCAGCAGGCGCACCATTCCGGGGCAGCAGGTCAGGCGGGATGTTTCGCATGCAAGTTTGTGATGGCTGCCTTCACAGCTTGGCGCTGTGATCTCACCCCAGATCACTTATGCTGGATGTTCAATTCCCTCGAATCCGACCGGAACGGTGATGACAAGCAAGCAGCGCTCCTATGCTCCCGAGATCATTGTTGCGGCAGGGTGCCTCATTGCATTGCTGACATTCGGGCCGCGTGCCAGCGCGGGCCTGTTCCAGATTCCGATGACGATGCAATATGGCTGGGGGCGCGACGTGTTCGGGCTCGCCATCGCGATCCAGAACCTGATGTGGGGCATCGGCCAGCCTTTCGCGGGCGCCATTGCGGATCGCTACGGCTCCGTGCGCGTGCTCTGTGTCGGCGCGCTGATGTATGCGGCTGGTCTGGTGGTCATGGCTTACGCTACGAACCCGCTGACGCTGCATATCGGCGCTGGCGTGCTGGTGGGCTTTGGCCTTTCGGGCTGCTCTTTCAATCTCGTGCTGGCGGCCTTTGGCAAGCTGCTGCCGGATAAGTGGCGCCCGATGGCCTTTGGCGCCGGCACGGCAGCTGGCTCCTTCGGGCAATTCCTGTTTCCGCCAATCGGCAACCTGCTGATCGAGAACATTGGCTGGCAGCAGGCGCTGGTGGTCTTTGCCTGCACATTGATGCTGGTCATGCCGCTGTCGATCATGCTGGCAACGCGCAAGGACGGTGATGGTCCGACATCGGCTGCCAATATGCCCAACCAGACCATCCGGCAGGCACTGACCGAGGCTTTCCAGCATCGCAGCTATGTGTTGCTCGTGATCGGCTTCTTCACCTGCGGCTTCCAGCTCGCCTTCATCACCGCGCATATGCCGGCCTATCTCAAGGATGCAGGCCTGCCCGCATGGGTGGGCGGCTGGACGCTGGCGGCCATCGGGCTCGCCAATGCCTTCGGCTCGCTGGGCTCCGGCTGGGCCTCGACGCGCTTTCCCAAGCGCTGGATCCTCGCGCTGATCTATCTCGGGCGCTCGCTTGCCATCCTTGTCTTCATCCTGCTGCCGCCAAGTCCCACGACCGCGATGGCGTTCGGCGTGGTCATCGGCTTGTTCTGGCTCTCGACCGTGCCGCCAACCTCGTCATTGGTGATGCTGATGTTCGGCACGAAATACATGGCGATGCTCTATGGCTTTGCCTTCTTCTCGCATCAGGTCGGCGGCTTCCTCGGCGTGCTGCTGGGCGGCATCCTTTACGAGAACACGGGCTCTTATCAGATCGTCTGGTGGCTCTCCATCGTGCTGGGTCTGATGTCGGCGGCCATCAACCTGCCGATCATCGAGAAGCCGGTGGAGCGCCCGGTGGCGCAACCGGCCTAGCCGGAAGTTGCACGCCGCTTGCCCTTGCACAGAGGGCAGGCGCACTGCACATCCTGAACGGCAACAGGAGCGCAGCCATGTCGACATTCAAGGCCCTTGTGGCCACCAAGAGCGAGAGCGGCCAGAGCGTCGCATTTCGGGATTTCGACGAAACCGAGCTGATGGAAGGCGATGTCACCGTCGCGATCAGCCATTCCACCGTCAATTACAAGGACGGGCTCGCGCTCACCGGCAAGGCGCCTGTGGTGCGTCGCTGGCCGATGATTCCGGGGATTGATTTTGCGGGCGTGGTCGAGAGTTCCAGCCATGCTGACTTCAAGGCTGGGGATGCTGTCATACTCAATGGCTGGGGCACGGGCGAAACCCATCTCGGCGCCTATGCGCAGAAATCCCGCGTCAAGGGCGACTGGCTGGTGCCCCTGCCGAAGGGCCTGACCGCTGCGCAGGCCATGGCCATCGGCACGGCAGGCTACACCGCGATGCTCTGCGTGCTGGCGCTGGAACGCCATGGCGCGAAACCTGCCGACGGCCCCGTGCTCGTCACAGGCGCGGCGGGTGGCGTGGGCTCCGTCGCCATCACGCTGCTGAAGAAGGCAGGCTGGCATGTCATCGCC
>JANMMX010000439.1:0-3778 GCA_031373605.1 Allobosea sp.
GGACAGCATCATCAGCACACGCACCTGCTGGGGTGTGAGCGTCGAAAGGCGCCGCACCATGTCGGTGGTTTCACTGTCTTCGGCCGCTGACATGTCCACGCCCGGCGGTGTCCAGACCTGCCCTGCCAGCACCGTCTCGACAGCCTCTCCCATGGTCTCGACATCGGATGTCTTTGGCAGGAAGCCCGAGGCCCCGAAGGCCACGCAACGCCGGATCACGGCAGGATCATCATTGGCAGACACAACAATCACCGGAATGCCCGGATGATCCGCCCGCAGGAACAGCAGACCCGAGAACCCCTGAACACCCGGCATGGTGAGATCGAGCATCACCAGATCCGTGTCCTTGGCCAGAGCCAGCTGCGCGCCCAGCTCTTCCAGCGAGCCAACCTCGGAGACTTCCGCATTCGCGAGCTTGCGGAGCACGGCCTGCCGAAGCGCGCCGCGAAACAGCGGGTGATCATCAGCGATGATAATGCGGGTGGCAGCTGTCATGCCCTGTTTATGCCAAGTGATTTCGTTTCCACCAAGCATTTTCCACCGGTCGATGGAATGACATCGTGAACTCTTCTTAGATCTCAACCACAAATCGCGGCAACCGCTGCGCATGAAAAAGGGCTGGCTGCCGAAGCAACCAGCCCTTCCGAGCAAGCGAAAATCGCTTATTTCCTGTCTTCAGCGAAAATGTCACGGTCCTTGTTTTCCGGTACAAAGACCAAGCCGATGCAGAAGGTCATCAGCGCAATCACAATCGGATACCAAAGTCCGTAATAGATATCACCCGTCTGCGCGATCATAGCAAAGGCGGTGGCCGGCATCAGGCCACCAAACCAGCCATTTCCGATATGATAAGGCAGAGACATGCCGGTGTAACGAATGCGGGTCGGGAATAGCTCGACAAGAGCTGCCGCAATCGGCCCATAGACCATTGTAACCAGGATAACGAGGAACGTCAGGATGGCCACGAGCGTGAACGTCTGACCGCGGAAGATGTCGAAGAAATGCGCCATCTTAACGATTTGTGGATTGGCGACGCCAGCAACGGGATAGCCTCCTGCTGCAAGAGCGTCATTGACCGACTTGGTGAAGGCTGCGGGTACTAAGCGAACCTGATCGCCGGTGAGCTTGGTCGCATCGTAGGATACAACTTCAATGTCCCCGACCTTGACCTTGGTCAACGAGCCATCAGGAGCATCTTGCACGCTGTAGTTTACGGAACTGCGAGCGAGCAGCGCTTTGGTTATGTCGCAAGATGACGTGAACTTGGCTGTTCCGGTCGGATTGAACTGGAATGAACACTGGTTCTTGTCGGCAATGACGGTGACCTTGGTGCTCTGCTGTGCCTTGTGCATCATCGGGTTTGCGGTGGCTGTGATGTAGTTGAACACCGGGAAATAGGTGATCGCGGCGATCATGCAGCCTGCCAAGATGATCGGCTTGCGACCGATGCGGTCTGACAGTGAGCCGAAGAAGATGAAGCCGCCTGTGCCGAGGATCAACGACCAAGCGATCAGAACGTTTGCCGTGAACATGTCGACGCGCAAGATATTCTGTAGAAAAAAGAGCGCGTAGAACTGTCCAGTGTACCAGACGACGGCCTGGCCAGCGACGAGGCCAAACAAGGCGATAAGAGCAAATTTACCGTTCTTCCAGTTGCCGAATGCCTCAGAGAGTGGCGCTTTGGATTGCGTGCCTTCTGACTTCATTTTCACGAATGCCGGGCTTTCTTCCATTTGCAAACGAATCCAGACCGAAATGGCCAGGAGGAAGATCGACAACAGGAACGGTATGCGCCAGCCCCAAGCAGCAAAGGCTTGCTCGCCCACATAAGAGCGAACGCCAAGGATCACCATGAGCGACAGCAACAGCCCGAGAGTAGCCGTCGTCTGGATCCATGAAGTGTAAAAACCGCGGCGGCCTTGGGGGGCGTGTTCCGCAACATAGACAACTGCCCCGCCATACTCACCGCCTAGTGCCAGGCCCTGCAGCATGCGCAGAGCAATCAAAGTCACTGGTGCGATCCAGCCGATGGATTCATAATTGGGCAGCAGGCCGACAACGAACGTCGAAGCGCCCATGATGAGAATGGTCATCAGGAAGGTGTATTTGCGGCCGACGAGATCACCCAGCCGTCCAAAGAACAGCGCTCCAAACGGGCGAACGAGAAACCCTGCGGCGAAGGCAAGAAGCGCGAAGACGTTGCGCGTGGCTTCCGGAAAAGCCGAAAAAAACTGAGCGCCGATGATAGCGGCCAGTGAGCCGTAAAGATAAAAATCATACCATTCGAAAATCGTGCCTGCTGATGAGGCCAGAATGACGCGTTTTTCTTCGCGCGTCATTGGTCTCTTCCGATCAGCCTCGTTGATCATTGCCTGTGCTGTCATTGCTTCTCTCCCTCTGAACCGGTCTGATAGAGAAGGCCCCCACGTCGCAAAACGTTGCCTCCAACCCGAACTGGCTTCCAGTTACACCCTTACTGGGCTTGATCGGACACTACGTGCTTAGAGGCGGCTTGTTCAAGTATTATGACCGGTTGATAAATCTTATCCATTAGATTTACACACAGAAAAAGCTATTTTGAATATATCACAAATTCAATGCGAGGCTTCGCCGGAGACGGGACGATGATTGGCAATCACATTTTTCCAATTCGACGGAACGGTATGCAATGTTGCGGCTTTGCCGGGCTGGCAACCATCTGCCTGATGGTCGGGCTTGCCAGCAAGGTCTCGAATGTGTTCAAGGGCGGCGGTTTTTGCGCGCTGCTGGTCTGCCTCGTGCTGCTGCTGATGGCGCATCAGGCCCCTGCAACGCGCGCCAAAGCCACCGAGATCTGGCTCATGCTCACGCCGCAGGACCGCCCGCCCGAGGCACAGGCGCAGGTCATCATTGGCAAAATACGCCGTGCGACCTTCCTGCGTTTTGCCAGCTATCACGCCATTGCCGCCGTCCTGATGCTGGCGGTTGGCTTCCTCGTCACGCTGACCGGTTTCTGAGCAGCGCAAGCAACCGCGGCGCGCGCCAGACAATCCAGGCACAGGGCACGATGTTGCCGAGCACCAGCGTCACCAGAAACAGGCCAAGCGCAATCGGCAGCTTTTCGAACAGCGCGAAGAACAGGCCCGCGACTGCAAAGCCGACATAGAGATCGACCAGCGTCACCACGCCCCAGGGCATGGCGAGCAGGGCCGCACCCTCTTTCCAGAAGTCGCCATGCCTCACCGCCCAGATGATGGCACTGGTGAGGACAAGGCCGAGAATGAGATAGATCATGCGCATGGGTGGCTCCCGTTTCGGGTTGCAGGCAGTTTCAGGTTGACGGCAGAAAGGCTTCGAGGGTCGTGAGCCGGTCCGCCTCGCGCGGTGGCTTGTCCCAGCGGATGCGGTGGATGCGGGGAAAGCGCATGGCGATGCCGGACTTGTGGCGTGTGGAGCGTTGCAGCCCCTCGAACGCGATCTCCAGCACCAGCCCATCATCGGGCCCATGCACCACCTCGCGCACCGGACCGAACCGGTTCAGCGTGTGCTTGCGCACATGCCGGTCGAGCAGCACCAGCTCTTCGTCCGTGAAGCCGAAATAGGCCTTGCCGACAGGCACGAGCTCATCAGTGCCGTCGCTGTCGCGCCAGACGCCGAAGGTGAAATCCGAATAGAAGGACGAGCGCTTGCCGTGGCCGCGCTGGGCATACATCAGCACGCAGTCGGTCAGGCGGGGGTCGCGCTTCCACTTGAACCAGTGGCCCTTGGGGCGGCCCGGCAGATAGGGCGAATCCGCCCG
>JANMMX010000280.1:0-6299 GCA_031373605.1 Allobosea sp.
ACGCGGATCTGGCAGCACAGCCGCGAGGTCGGGCGAACATCGAACGCGAAGTCCAGCATGTCCTCTTCCATCGGCTCCGGCTTGCCGGCGCGCTCAACCCAGTCTTCAGCGACATAGACATGGCAGGTGGCACAGGCACAGGCGCCGCCGCATTCCGCCTCGATCCCCTGCACGGAATTGCGGATGGCCGCTTCCATCACCGTCGAGCCGCTTTCGGCCTCGACGGTGCGCGATGTGCCATCGGCGTTCTTGAATGTGATCTTGGGCATGTCTGTCTCCAGCTCGCGGCGTTCTGATCGGCGAGCCAGCCTGCGATGTCAACAGCGACCGTGCCTTTTCAGGCCGCCTTCTGCAGCGCGCAGATCATGGCGCAGGCACCTGTCGCGGCCTTGTCGAGCGCATGCAGTCTGGCCTTGAGATCGGCTGACTCGCCCTGTCCGGACAAGGCATTTTCAAGCGCAGCCGCAGCCTCGCCAACCTCCCAGGCGCCAATGGCAAAGGCAGCGCCCTTCAGCGTATGGGCGGCATCGCAGCGGCTCTGGCGGTTGGCCAAATCATGAATGGTGGCCAGCTGGCGGGCGCATTGGTCAGCAAATAGCACCAGCAATTCCTGTTCAAGTTCGGCATCGCCGCCGGTCTGGCGGGACAGATGGACAAGATCGAGGGTCTGGTGCGGCATCAGGGCGGTCCATGCAGCGGAATCGGAAGACAGGCAGGCACAAGACCGTCGGCATGGTGAAAGAGGCGTTAACGACGTTTGTAAATGCTGTTGAAAGGCGGGTTTCCTTCCCCTGTCCGGTCATTTACCTTGCTGAATGGTAAATGATGTGTGGCGTATCCTGAGCGTTGCGGGCCGAGTTGGCACCGAACTGCTGCGAGCGCGCCCACGTTGAAATGACGATGGCGTGAGAGGCGGCAATCATGGCGCGGCAAAAGACAAAGATGGACCCGAGCGACGCATCGCTCTCGGCTGTCGAGCAGGCACTCAACCTTGACCTTGCCGCTGATGCGCCCCCAGGTGCGGAAGCGCCGGATGCTGCTGTGGCAAAAGCCACTTCAGCCGCCCCCGAGATCAAGCTGCCGAACATCTCGGAGAATGGCTTGAACTTGCCAAGGGCCGATGCCGAGCGACCTGCAGCGCAGATTCCTGCATCGCAAGTTTCTGCAGCCCAGACATCCACGGCACAGGTGTCCGCGCCGGAAGTTCAGGTTCGCCCTGTCATTGCGCCTGACACAGCCCGCGTTGCCAATGATGATCGCCGCGACACGGCGGCGCTGGTGCGCGCCTTCGCCATGCGCCCCTCGCGCAAGGCCTATTGGATGGCCCTGCTGGCATCACTGGCCTGGGTGGGCGCTGCTGGCTATCTGCTGTTTTCCCGCTACGGCCACCTGCCGGGCGGCATCACCGACGCGCTCTCCGGCTACGGACCGGGCGGCTGGATGGCGCTGGCCTTCGGCGCCGTGGCCCCGGTGCTGTTCTTCTTCGTTCTGGCCAGCCTGCACACCCGCACGCAGGAGATGCGCATTGTGTCTCGCGCCATGACCGATGCCGCACTGCGTCTGGCCGAGCCCGAGCTGGTTGCCAGCGATTCCATCGTTTCGCTGAGCCAGGCCATCCGCCGCGAAGTCGCCGCCATGGGCGATGGCATCGAGCGCGCGGTTGCGCGTGCCGGCGAGCTTGAAACCATCGTGCGCGGCGAAATCTCGACGCTTGAGCGCGCCTATGCGGACAATGAAATCCGCCTGCGCTCGCTGATCGATGAACTTGTCACCCAACGTGAATCGGTGGTCGGCAATTCTGAGCGCGTGCGCCTTGCCATCACCGGTGCCCACGAGAACCTCTCCAAGGACCTCGAAGTCGCCAGCCGCTCCATTGCCGATGCCGTGTCTGTTGCCGGTGACCGTGTCACCTCGTCGCTGGGCGACAAGGGCGAGCAGATCACCCGCGCGCTCGGCCAGGCCGGAGACCGCATGGTCGATGAAATCACCGGTCGCGGCAATGATCTGGTCGATCGCCTCCAGATCACCTCGACCGATGTCAGCGACAAGCTGGCGCATGCCAGCGAGACGGTTTCGGGCTCGCTCGACAGCCGCTCGCGCGAGATCATCGAGCGCCTGCAGCTGACCTCGTCCGAGGTCAATGACCGCCTGACCGCCGCCAGCGACACCGTGTCCGGTTCGCTGGATGCGCGCGCCCGAGACATCACGGCCTCGCTCGAGCGCACCGGCTCTGTGCTGACCGAAGGCCTGACCTCGGGGGCCCGCGAAGTGACGCGCGCCATCAGCGAGACGGGTTCGCAGGTGGCTGAATCGCTCGCCGCCCGCGCCAATGAGGTCAACGACACGCTGAAAGCAACGGGCGAGACGCTGGCCGAGCAGATCTCCGTGCGCGGCAATGACGTCGCCCACAAGTTCGAGAAGAGCGGCGCCCAACTGACAGAGATCATCGACAGCCACGGCGTGTCGCTGACCCAGCGACTGGCCGAGCAAGGCGCTTCTCTGACGCAGACTATCAGCGTCGATGGCAAGGCGTTGATGGAAGAGCTGGCGAGCCGCTCCGAGGCCCTGCGCACCTCGCTGGCGCAACAGACGGACGAGGCCCGCAGCCTGTTTGCCGTCACCGGCAAGGACATTGTCGTGGCGCTGGCCTCGCAGGGGGCCCGCGTCAACGAAGCGCTTGGCGCCAATGCCAACAGTCTGATGGCCTCGGTCGAGGCCCGCGCCGCAGCGATGGACGAGTCGCTTGGGGCGCGGCACAGCGCTTTCAGCGCGCTGTTCGACAACCGCGGCCGTGAGCTGGATGCCGCACTGGCCTCCCGCCTGGGCGCTTTCGAAGACGTCGTCGTGACACGCGGCAGCGCGCTCGCTGACAGGCTCTCGCAGGATGCCGAGACCTTCACCACCACCGTCGGTGCCCGCCTCCAGCAGGTTGAGACACTGCTCGCCCGCGAGGGTCAGGCGCTGGCGGACAAGGTGGCCGAGCGTTCCAACGAGGCTGCCGCCATTCTTGCCGAGCGCACCGCGGAAGCGACGGCGGCGATGGAAGTGCAGATCAAGAACTTCGAGCAGCGTTCAGGTGCCAAGAGCACCGAGATCGCAACCTCGCTTGATGGCCTGATTGCCCGCATCGATGCCAATCTTGGCGCACGTGCCTCCACGCTGAACGAAGCACTGGTGGAGCGCACAGTCGAGATCGCCCGTGTTCTGGCAGAAGGTGGCCGCAACGTCACCCAGGCACTGGCTGCCAAGGCCGACGAGATCGGCCAGCTTGTCAGCTCGAAGAGCGAGGCCCTGACCGAGACGCTGAGCGAAAAGGCCGAGCACATCAACGCGACCCTTGGCGGCCGCGCGCTCGAGATTGCCGGCACGCTGGACCAGCGCATCGCCAATTTCGAAGAGCGCGTCGTCAACCGTCTCGACACGGTGTCCAGCACGCTTGATGAGCGCAGCCGCCACATTGCCGAGACACTGCAGGCCAAGTCCGACGGCATCTCCGCAAGCCTTGGTGCGCGCGCCGACGAGCTTCGCGCCCTGTTCGATGACAAGGGTGCGGGCATGGTGTCCGCGCTTGGCCAGCGCGGTGAGGCGATTGCGGCCGAGGTCGCAACTGTCGGCGAAATGGTCGTACGCGCCATCGAGACGCGCGGCGCCTCGATTGTCGATGGCCTGCGCGACCGCGGCAGCGAGATCACCGCTGCCGTCAACAAGAGCTCCGAGGACCTGCGCAACACGATCGAGAGCGGCACGGATGCCTCGATCATTTCGCTGGTGTCCACCAACGAGCGCCTGCGCAGCACCATCGAGACCGGCACCAACGACTCGATTGCATCGCTGGTCTCCACCAATGAGCGGCTGCGCAACACAATCGAGGCGGGCACGAACCAGTCCATTGCCTCGCTTGTCTCCACCAGCGAACGCCTGCTCGGTACCATCGAAAGCGGCACAAACAACTCCGTCGCCTCCCTGGTCGAAACCAATGAGCGCCTTCGTGACGAGCTGGGTGGCATGCTGGAGCGGCTGGCTGAGTCCAACCGGCTCATGCACCAGATCGTCGGCAGCGCAGCCAAGAATCTGGCGGCTGTCGAGGGTGGCCTGGCCAATCGCGTCACCGATCTGCAGGGTGTCCTGGGCAGCGTGACCGAGGAAACCGCGCGTTCGGCCTCCCAGCTTGGCCAGCAGATCGAAGCCCTGCGGGCGGTCTCCGCCGGCACGCTTCAGGAAGCCGAGGCACTTGTCAGCCAGATCGGCACGCAGGGGCGCTCGTTGGCGACAGTCACCGACAGCAATGTCGACGCGCTCGTCTCCGCTTCGGCCCGCCTCGAACAGGTGGAGGCGCGCGTCAGCACCGCCCTCACAGAGCGCCAGGGTGCACTCAACAGCCTGCTGGCAACCATCACCGAGAAGACGGACGACATCGACTCCATCACCCGCTCCTTCAGCGCGCTGCTGGAAGATTCACTGCATGGAGCCGAGGCGCGCGCCCGCCAGATTGGCGGCGTGCTGGCTGACACCGCTCAGGCCACCACCAACGCGATCACCGAGCAGTACGAGGCGATCCGCACCACCACTGGCAAGGAACGCGAGCGCACGGCACTGGCCCTGCGCAACGCCTATGAGCAGGTGGCCGGTGATGTTGGCGGCGAGCTGGAAAAGGCCATGTCGCGCTTCCAGGGCGCGGCTGCCGAGATGCGCAGCATGACTGGCGACATCCAGCGCGAGCTGGAAGCCACCCGCGCCGAATTGCGCCGTGGTGTCATAGACATGCCGCGCGAAACACAGGAAGCCACGTCGGCCATGCGCAAGGTTGTGGCCGAGCAGATCAAGGCCCTGGGCGACCTGACAGATATTGTCTCGCGCTCCGGCCGCAGTCTTGATGTGTCGGCCCCGGTCGAGCCCCGTCCCGCGCCGGTGGTACGCCGGGCCGAGCCCGCGCCCGTGCAGCGTGTCGAGCCTGAACCTGCCCCGCGCACCGCTCGCCCCGTGCTGCGTGAGGAGCCGGTGCGTGCACCGGAGCCTGCAGCAGGCGGCACGCGCGGCGGCTGGCTGTCAGACCTGCTGAACCGGGCTGGCCGGGAAGACAAGGCGCCGGAACCGGCGCGCGCCACCGTCAACACCATCGAGAAGCTGGATTCGCTCTCGGTCGACATCGCCCGCATGATCGACCACGAGGCAGCGGTCGAGCTGTGGGATCGCTACAAGCGCGGCGAGCGCAATGTCTTCACCCGCAGGCTCTACACGCTGCAGGGCCAGCAGACCTTTGACGAGATTCGTCGCAAGTACCGCCGCGATGCCGAGTTCCGCGAGACGGTTGACCGCTACATCGACGAGTTCGAGCGCCTGCTCAGCGAGGCATCGAAGGATGACCGCGACTCGATGGTGGCCAAGACCTACCTCACATCTGAAACCGGCAAGGTCTACACCATGCTGGGCCATGCCAGCGGGCGGTTTGATTGAGATCGTCTTGTGCGGCAGCATGATCGGGAAAGGCCGGGCTCACGCCCGGCCTTTTCGTTTGGTGCCACCCTACCAGACAGCTGCAACCGGCTGCTCTTCCAGAATTTCGGCCAGACGCTGACGGGTGCCAGCCGTTGTGTGTTCCGGCAGGGCACCAAGCGGGAAGAAGCGCGCCTCTGCGATTTCGCGGTTCGGCTCTGGCAGGCTCTCCTGCAGATAGTCGCGCACGATGAACACGGCAACATGGTCGCGCTTCGTCGCCTTGAGGTTGAGGAACACACCGTGCAGCTGCGCCTCGCCGGTCAGGCGGATGCAGCCTTCCTCGCGCAATTCCTTGGCCAGCGCCGCAATCAGCGTCTCGCCTGGCTCGACGCCACCGCCCGGCAGATGCCAGCCTGGCGTGTAGGTATGGCGCACCAGAAACACCTCGTCCGCCTCTGACAGGACAACCGCGCGAACGCCCAGTGTCATGCCCCGGCTGATGCGGAACCAGAAATGCAGCAGGTGGCGCAGCCCATGGCGCAGCTTGACAGGCACCCTGTCGGCGGCATGCGGCACAGAAGCCGGACCCTCCCGGCCTTCAACATTCAAAATTTCAGGCAATGCCTACTCCGTCATGCGTTAAATGCATATCAAGCCTGTCCAGGAAATGGCGTTATGCCACAAACGCGCCAGAAATGCGGCCTAGAGAGGACACACCAAACAGGAAAGACAACTCCGATGATTCTCGCCTTCATCACCTCGCTCATCAACAGCCCGCGTGCCTACGTCTGGCAGCCATCGCTGACATTGACCGACCCGAAGATCGTTTCGCAGCTGACGCAGGCGATCCGCTGATTTTGACG
>JANMMX010000283.1:0-5540 GCA_031373605.1 Allobosea sp.
GATGCGCGCATCCGTCTCATGCGCAACCGCGCGGCTGTCGCCAGCCTGATCGCACTTGGCCTCATCACGCTCGCCTGCCTGATCGGGCCGCTCTTCACGGGCCATGCCTATGACAAGGTCTATCAGGACTATGTGCGCGTGCCCGCCAGCCTTGAAAGCTATCCACGCGCTGATGCTGTGCCGGCAGCCGTCGCGCGGATCGTCTCGCGCATCCGGGCGACGGGCAGCGACATAGCGGTGGTGGATGGCAAGGTTTCGCTGACCCTCACCTCCACGCGCGCCATCGACCCGCGACTGCTGGTCTATTTCGAGCGCTCCGATGCTTTCGGCACAGCCACCATCCGCCAGAGCCTTGAAGAGGGCAAGGTGTTGAAAATCGATGTGCCGATCCGGCAGCGCCATTTCCTGTTCGGCACCGACTCGAATGGCCGTGACCTGCTGACGCGCACGCTTGTGGCAGGCCGCGTCTCGCTCGCCATCGGACTGCTGGCCACAGGGGTCGCACTCGTGATCGGCGTGCTTTATGGCGCGACTGCGGGCTACCTCGGCGGGCGGGCCGACATGGTGATGATGCGCATTGTCGATGTGCTCTATTCCCTGCCCTTCATCTTCTTCGTCATCCTGCTGGTCGTGTTTTTCGGGCGCAATTTCATCCTGATGTTTCTGGCGGTCGGCGCCATCGAGTGGCTCGACATGGCGCGCATCGTCAGGGGCCAGACGCTGTCGATCAAGCGGCAGGAATATGTGCTGGCAGCGGAAGCGCTGGGTGTGACGACGGGCGGCATCCTCAAGCGCCACATCATCCCCAACACGCTAGGGCCGGTCATCATCTACATGACGCTGCTGGTGCCCAAGGTGATCCTGCTCGAGAGCTTTCTCTCGTTTCTGGGGCTGGGCGTGCAGGAGCCGATGACGAGCTGGGGCGTGCTGATCTCGGATGGTGCGCGCTCCATTCAGGGTGCCTCCTGGCTGCTGATCTTCCCTGCGGCCTTCCTCGTCACCACACTGTTTGCGCTGAACTTCCTGGGTGACGGTCTGCGCGATGCGCTGGACCCGAAGGACCGCTGATGGCCGAGCCGATCCTCACCATTCGCGATCTCGACATCACCTTCCACACCAATGATGGCCCGGTGGAAGCCGTGCGCGAGCTCTCGCTGGATTTGGCGAAGGGCGAGTGCATCGCCATTGTCGGCGAATCCGGCTCCGGCAAGAGCCAAAGCGTGATGGCGGCGATGGGCCTGCTGGCCAGCAATGGCGCGGCCACCGGCTCGACCCGCTATCGCGGCACCGAGTTGCTGGGGCTGCCAGCCCGCGAGCTCAATGCCTATCGCGGCGCCAAGCTGGCGATGATCTTTCAGGAGCCGATGACCTCGCTTGATCCGTTGTTCCGGATCGGTGCGCAGATGGCCGCGCCCCTCAGGCGGCATCAGGGGTTGTCGCGCGCAGCAGCACGGGCGCGTGCGCTGGAGCTGCTGAAGCTCGTGCAGATTCCCAACCCGGAAGCGCGGCTCGATTCCTATCCCCATGAGCTGTCGGGCGGGCAGCGCCAGCGCATCATGATTGCCATGGCGCTGGCCAACGACCCGGACATCCTGATCGCGGATGAACCGACCACGGCGCTGGACGTGACCATCGAGGCTGAAATCCTCGCGCTGATCGATGATCTGCGCCAGCGGCTGGGCATGGCGGTCATCCTCATCACCCATGATCTGGGGCTGGTGCGGAAGTATGCCGACCGCGTCTATGTGATGAAATCCGGCGACGTGGTGGAGCAAGGCGACGCGAAAGCCATCTTTGCCGCGCCAAGGCACCCCTACACGCAGATGCTGCTGACCGCTGAACCGGAAGGGCGCAAGGCGCCGCCACCCTGTGACGCGCCTGTCATGATCGAGGCGCGCGATGTGCAGGTCTCGTTCGAGATGGTGCGCGGCTTCTTCCGCCGCGAGCGCACGGTGGTGCGTGCGGTCGACGGCGTCAGCCTGACGCTGCAACAGGGCCAGACCATCGGCATTGTGGGCGAATCCGGCTCCGGCAAGTCGACGCTGGGCAAGGCGATCCTGCGGCTGGTGCCCGCTGCCGGGATGATCCGTTTCGAGGATCGCGCGCTGATGCCTCTGGACCGCGAGCAGATGCGCCCGCTGCGGCGCGAGTTGCAGGTGGTGTTTCAGGACCCGTTCGGCTCGCTCTCGCCGCGCATGAACGTCGGTGACATCATCACCGAAGGCCTGCTCGTGCACGAGCCCGGCATGTCGCGCACTGAGCGTGATGCCCGTGCCGCGCAGGCGCTGACCGAGGTTTCGCTCGATCCCACCATGCGCAACCGCTACCCGCATGAATTCTCCGGCGGCCAGCGCCAGCGCATCGCCATTGCACGCGCGATGATCCTGAAGCCGAAAGTGGTGGTGCTGGACGAGCCAACCTCGGCGCTCGACCGCACGGTGCAGAAAAGCATCGTCGCGCTGCTGAAGGATTTCCAGACGCGCTTTGGCCTGTCCTACCTGTTCATCAGCCATGACCTCGCAGTAGTGCGCGCCATGTCCGACCAGATCATGGTGATGAAGGACGGCAAGGTGGTGGAAAGTGGGCCGACAGAGGCGATTTTCGATGCGCCGCGCGAGGGCTACACACAGCGCCTGATGAAGGCGGCGCTGAAGCTATGAGCCGTGCTCTCAGCCGCTGATGACGCGGATGGGTTTGCCATCAAGGAAGGCGGTGACGTTCTCGATGCTCTCGCGATAAAACACACTCAGCGTGTCGCGTGTCGAATAGCCCAGATGGGGTGTCAACACGACATTGGGCAGGGATCTCAGCGGGTGATCGACCGGCAGCGGCTCGACATCGAACACGTCCAGCCCGGCACGAATATGACCCGCTGCAAGGGCTGCAAGCAGCGATGGTTCGTCCACCAGTGGCCCGCGTGCCGTGTTGATGAGGCAGGCGCCGGGCTTCATTGCCGCCAGTTCTGCTGCGCCAACAATGCCGCGCGAGCGATCCGACAGAACCAGGTGCAGCGACACCACATCGCTGGTGGCGAACAGCTCTTCCTTGCCCACCAGCTTCGCGCCATGGCCCGTGGCAAGCTCTTGAGTCAGGTTCTGGCTCCATGCCACCACGTCCATGTCGAATGCGAGGCCATAGCGCGCCACGCGCTGGCCCAGCTTGCCCAGCCCGACGATGCCAAGACGTTGACCAGCGAGGGTCTGGCCAAGCCCGACACCCTCATGCCAGCCGCGATCCTGCATGGCCGATGCCGCGGCTGGAATGTGCCGCATCAGTGACAGGATCAGCCCGAAGGCCAGTTCCGGCGTTGCCTGCCCAACGGAGCCGCCGCCGGTGTTGGACACAACGATGCCGCGCGCCGTGCAGGCCGCGAGATCAAGCGTGGGTGCGCGCCCGCCTGTCAGCGCGATCATCTTCAGGTTGGGCAGTTGCGCGATCAGTTCGGCAGTGAACGCCGTGCGCTCGCGCATGGGGATGATGATGTCCACATCCGCAAGCATGCGCGCCCTTTCTGCCACATCGCGGACGGCCTCATCGAACACACGAATTTCGGCGCGCGCCCTCAGCGCCGACCAGTCCGCCGATTGCAGCGCGATCCGCTGGCTGTCATCCAGCACGGCGATGATGGGCAGTTTCATGGTCTTGACCCCGCAGGCGCCCTCGCTCAGTCGGCCTTGATGCCATTTTCGCGCACCACCGCACCCCAGATGCTCATCTGTTCCGCAAAGAAGGTGCGGAACGCCTCAGACCCCTGAAGCGACACTGTCACCTGCTGCTGCTCGGCCAGACGCTTAGCAACGGTCGCATCCCGCACTGTCGCGACCAATGCCGCACGGAACTGCTCGACAATCGGCCTGGGCGTGCCGGCAGGCGCAAACACGCCCCACCAGGCATCCGCCACGAAATCGGCAAAGCCGCTTTCGGCCACGGTCGGCGTGTTGGGCAAGGTCGCGATGCGCTTGGCTGCTGTCTGCACCAGTGGGCGCAATGTGGCGGCCTCCAGCTGACCTGCGAGCAGAGCGGCGGAACCGACGATCATGTCGACATGGCCGCCAACCGCGTCATTCACGGCCGGGCCGCCGCCGCGATACGGCACATGGGTGAGTTGCACACCGGCGCGCTTGGCCAGCAGCGACATGGCCAGATGGCCAAGGCTGCCATTGCCGATCGAGGCATAGGTGAGCTTGCCGGGCGTGGCCTTGGCCGCGGCAACAACATCTGCCAGCGTCCTGAAGCTGCGGGTCGGGTGGCAGGCCAGCACCATCGGTCCGGTGCCGATCAGCTCGATCGGGTCCAGGTCCTTGATGCTGTCGAAAGGCAGGTTGGGGATCAGCGATGGATTGACTGCATGCGTGTCGAACACAACCAGCCAGGTGAGGCCATCTGGTGCTGCCTTGGCGACCGCGTTGGCACCGATGCTGCCCGAGCCGCCTGCCCGGTTCTCGACAATCACCGTGGCACCAAGGCGCTCCTGCAAACCGGGCTGGATCAGCCGCGAGATCGCATCGACTGAGCCGCCAGGTGGAAATGGCGCCACGAGCTTGATGACGCTGCCGGCGGCAATCTGGGCCATTGCGGATGTTGGCAACAAGGCCGTTGCAGGCATGGCTGCAACTCCGCCAAGACCCAACAGGAAGGCGCGGCGGTCAGCTCCGGATGATGTGGTCATGGCGTTTCCCCAACAAAACATTCCGGCTTTTCCCGGCATTGCCCCCAGATTTCACACGCACCAGAGAAACGCAAGCTGGCCAGAGCGCGGGCCTTGCGCTGCGGCAAATGCAAAACTTGCATGGATCCTCTGGCTGCAAACGGCTTGACCGGAGCCGTCACTTCGATTGACTGGTTCTGGCCGCCACACCGGTCCCACGTCGGAGCCCTGCCCATGTCACGCACCGTCTATGTCAATGGCAGCTATCTGCCGGAAGAGCAGGCCACAGTTTCGATCTTTGACCGGGGCTTTGTTTTTGCCGATGGCATCTATGAGGTGTCAGCTGTGATCGAGGGGCGGCTGGTGGATGTCGAGGCGCACCTCATCCGGCTGGAGCGCTCATGTGGCGAAATCCAGCTGCCGCTGCCGTGGTCACGGCCTGAGCTGGTTGCGATCCACAAGGAGCTGATTGCCCGCAACAACCTGAAAGAGGGCGGCGTCTATCTGCAAGTGACGCGCGGGCCGGCTGACCGGGATTTCGCCTTCCCGAAGGAGCCAAAGCCGACCCTCGTCATGTTCACGCAAGCGCGCAAGATTCTGGATTCAGACAAGGCGCGCACCGGCGTCAAGGTTGTCAGCTGCGAGGATATCCGCTGGGCGCGCCGCGACATCAAGAGCGTGGCGCTGCTGGCGCAGGTGCTTGCCAAGCAGCATGCGGCGGCCAATGGCGCTGACGAGGCCTGGATGACGGAAGATGGCTATGTCACCGAGGGCGGCTCTTCCACCTCGTGGATCGTCAAGGGCGACACGATCATCTCGCGACCGCTCTCGAACGACGTGCTGCCCGGCATTACGCGCAAGGCCTTGGTCGGGCTCATGGCGGAGACGGATT
>JANMMX010000295.1:0-4413 GCA_031373605.1 Allobosea sp.
TCTGGCGATGTGGCACGACGCCTGATCGCTGATCGCGCTGGCGAGAAGCTGTATTTCATCGGTGCCGAGCGGGATCATCACCTGTTTGCCGGGCTGGATGCGCCACAAGCAGGCATTGATGAAGCCGGCTATATTGTTTGCACTGGCTTTGCCGATGACGAGACCGAAACAGTCGATGACTATCATGAGCGACTGAGGGCATTGGCGGCGCGCAAGCTGCTCTTGCTATGTGCCAACCCTGATCTCGTTGTCGAGCGTGGCCACAAGATGATCCCTTGTGCGGGTGCAATTGCTGAGCGCTATGCGGCCTTGGGTGGCGAAGTGACGCAGACGGGCAAGCCCTTCCGCCCAATCTACGAGACAGCACTCGCAAAAGCCGCCGAGATTCGCGGCAAACCTGTTCCGGCGAGCCGTATCCTTGCCATTGGTGACGCGATCAGAACCGATGTTGCCGGTGCAGTTGGTATTGGCATTGATGTGCTTTTCGTAATGCGCGGCATCCATGGGGTTGAGCTTCTTGGCGAGGGCACGCCATCTGCCGAAGCATTCGAGCGCTGGAGCGCGCAACAGAGCCATCGACCCAGCCATGCCATCGAGTGGCTGTGCTAGCCCGCACCCACCCGGGCGCCTGCTAACGTCAACTGCCGTTCAGCAGCCGGTCGATCTCGTTTTGCTGAAGCGCGTCGATGCCGCCCGGGCCATGCACGAGCCGCTCGGCCATGCGCTGGCGTCGGCGGGCATCGGGATCGTCTGATGCGACCAGCGCATTGTGCGCATGGACGGCTTCCGAGAATTTCTGGATCCGCTCTTCAAGCGCGCAGAGCGTGCCCGCGACCCGCGAGATGCGCTGGCCGGTCAGGTCCTGAAAGCTGCAGGCCTCCATCAGACCGATCATCTTCTCTTCGACCTTGGCACGAAAGCCAGGCCCGTCGGGCGCGAACATCAGCTCTTCGGCCGTCTCGAGAATGCGGTTGGCAGCGTCATTGGTGACTTCGACCACAGCTGCCAGATCGCCGCGCATTTCTGGCAGCCGCTCGCGGGCAATCTCGGGCGCATGGATGGCATTGATCGAGGCGCGCAGGTTGCGAACGTAGCCCGCAATCACATCGATCTCACGCGACAGCCTTTTGAGGTCGATACCGCCGATTTGCGGCACATCACTCAACTGCGTCTCAACAGATCTCAAAGCGCCCGAGTAAGCCATGCCCAACCCCTGCAGAACAGATCAGTCCAGAATCAGGCGCCGCAAACGGCTTCGATCTTGGACTTCAACGTCTGCGCGTTGAAGGGCTTGACGATGTAGTTGTTCACGCCGGCTTTCTTGGCGGCAATGACGTTCTCGGTCTTGGATTCCGCTGTCACCATAATGAAGGGCGTCTGGCGCAGGGCATCATCACCGCGCACCGAGCGAAGCAGCTCGTAGCCGGTCATCGGCTCCATGTTCCAGTCCGAGATGACGAGGCCGTATTTCTTGTCGCGCATCTTGCCCATGGCGGTCGAGCCGTCTGATGCATCATCAAC
This sequence comes from Allobosea sp., assembly GCA_031373605.1. GTDB lineage: Bacteria > Pseudomonadota > Alphaproteobacteria > Rhizobiales > Beijerinckiaceae > Allobosea. The sequence goes on from JANMMX010000295.1 coordinate 1,522, forward strand.
ATCCTCAAAGCCGAGCTGCTTGAGCAGATTGCGAATGATGCGGACCATCGTCTGATAGTCATCAACAACAAGGATGGGCATCGACAGATCAAGCGCCATGACAGGCCTCACTCCAGACAGGGCCCGGGAAAAACCGGGCAACGCAACGCACAGGTGCAGGGCAGCACCATTGCAACGGTTTTAGGGGCTTCATGTTTCAAAGCCGTTAATGATAGCGCTTGCATTCGGTTTTAAATGTGGAATTGCGCTCCGCGATCTTGTTGCACCGCACACCAAAGTCGCATGGTCGCAAACGCAGCGTCGTGAGACAGTTCAGCCATGCTGATGCCCGACCTGCTGCACGGGTTTGCGATGCCAAAATCCACAGGATGTGCCACCATGAATGCCTCAGCGATCCGTGCGTTTCGTTTCGAGGAACTGGCTATTGGCCAGAGCGACAGCCTGATGCGCACGATCATGGCGCGCGATGTGGCGCTGTTCGCCGATGTCTCGGGCGATGACAACCCGATCCACCTCAGCGACAGCTATGCCGCCAATACCAGGTTCGGCCAGCGCATCGCCCATGGCATGTTCACCGCCAGCCTGGTCTCTGCACTGCTCGGCACGCGCCTGCCCGGACCTGGCGCGATCTATCTTTCGCAGACACTGACCTTTCTTGCGCCAGTCAAGATTGGCGACATCGTCATGGCCAAGGTCGAGGTCGTGGAACTGGTTATCGACAAACGCCGGGCGCGGCTGTTCTGCGAGTGCCTTGTCGATGGCAAACCCGTGCTGGAAGGCGAGGCGTGGATCGCGCTGCCGCCGCCTCACAAGCCGAAGGCCCCGGCACCGAAGGCCTGAGCTTTCGCGCTGCCTGCCATGCGAATGGCAGGACTGGCTACCTGACACAGCGGCTGGTATCGACGCATTTCTCGATGCCACGGACTCTGCACTTGCCCCACTCTGCCGACCCTCACCTTTTTCAGGCGCATGACGTTTTCCCGTCCGGGTTGCAGGGGCGCGTTCTGGCAATCGGGAATTTTGACGGTGTGCATCTGGGCCATGCTTCGGTTGTTGCGCTAACAGCGCGATTGGCGGCGCACCTCGAGGCCCAGCCCGGCGTCCTGACCTTCGAGCCGCACCCGCGCAGTTTTTTCCAGCCTGATCGCCCGGTGTTCCGGCTCAGTGATGCCGAGCTCAAGGCCGCGCGGCTGCGCGAGCTGGGTGTTGATGGCATGCTGGCGCTGAGTTTCAATGCAAGCCTCGCCGCCATGCCAGCCGAGGCTTTTCTCGATGATCTGCTCATCCGGCGGCTGCGGGTGGCAGGCCTCGTGGTGGGCGAGGATTTCCGCTTCGGCCAACGCCGGACGGGTAACCTCGATCTGCTGAGGTCTCGGGTGGGCGAGCGGGTGGTGGTCGCGCCGCCCTTTATGCTGGATGGCGAAATCGTGTCCTCCAGCAAGATCAGGCAGGCGCTGGAAAACGGCGATGTGGCGCAGGCGACAACGCTGCTGGGCCGCCCCTGGCGGCTGCGCGGCGAAGTGCGGCATGGCGATAAGCGCGGGCGGGAGCTGGGCTTTCCCACCGCCAACATGTGGCTGGCGGATGATTGTCGGCTGGCCCATGGCATCTATGCCGTGCGCATGCGGGTGGATGGCATCTGGCGCGATGGCGTGGCCAGCTATGGCCGCCGCCCGACATTCGACAATGGCGCACCGCGCATCGAGACGTTCCTGTTCGATTTCAGCGGCGATCTCTATGGCAAGACTGTCGATCTTGACCTGATGGCCTGGATCAGGCCGGAGCTGAAGTTTGACGGCATGGAGCCGCTGATTGCGCAGATGAACCGGGATGCGGCGCAGGCGCGCGCGTTGCTTGCGGGGGCATGACTGATCGGCCATCCGCCAATGCTGAGGGCGGGCGCCAGTTTTTTCGCCTGCACATCCTTTCAAAATCTGTCACAAGCCGCGTTGAATAATCGGTGCCGTGAATGATGGCACATGCAAAAGACAGAGCCATCGTGATGACCGAGACGACGACATCCGCTTCAGCCTCACCCGTTCGCGACTATTCGCAGACGCTCTACCTGCCGCAGACCGCCTTTGCGATGCGCGCCGGCCTGCCCGAGCGCGAGCCGCAGATTCTGCAGCGCTGGGAGGAGACCGATCTCTACCGCCAGCTGCGCGAAAGCAGCGCGGGCCGCCCACGCTTCGTGCTGCATGACGGCCCCCCTTACGCCAATGGCAACATCCATATCGGGCATGCGCTCAACAAGATCCTGAAGGATCTGGTGGTGCGGTCGCAGCAGATGCTGGGCTTTGACTCAAATTATGTGCCGGGCTGGGACTGCCATGGCCTGCCGATCGAATGGAAGATCGAGGAGCAATACCGCGCCAAGGGACTGAACAAGGACGAGGTGCCGGTGGTGGAATTCCGCAAGGAATGCCGCGCCTTTGCCGAGCATTGGGTGGATGTGCAGCGCGAGGAGTTCAAGCGGCTCGGCGTCTGCGGCGACTGGGACAATCCCTACCTCACCATGACCTACCCGGCAGAGGCGCAGATCGCCCGCGAGATCATGAAATTCGCCTCATCCGGCCAGCTCTATCGCGGCTCCAAGCCGGTGATGTGGAGCGTGGTGGAGAAGACGGCACTGGCCGAAGCCGAGATCGAGTATGAGGAGTTCACCAGCGACACGGTGTTTGTGGCGTTTCCGGTGAGGCAGGCAAGCGGTGGCACAATAGTAGGCTTCGGGCCTGAATCAGAGTTCGGTTCAGCTGATCGGTACTTGGATGCCTCTATCGTCATATGGACGACTACGCCTTGGACGATGCCAGGCAACCGCGCAATTTCATACTCAAGCCGGATTTCATACGGATTGTATAAAGTCATCGCGAACAGCCGCGATTTTGGCCC
>JANMMX010000304.1:0-3705 GCA_031373605.1 Allobosea sp.
AAGGAAACCATCGCCATCTAGTTCTGAAGCGAAGCCCGGCAACCAAATGCCGGGCCACCTTCCATCGTCCTGACATCCTGCGAGAGGACCTTCGCATGCGATCCGTTTTCAATCTGAAGCACGCTCTTGCTTCATTCATGCTGGCACTGACGCTGGCTTTCGCCCTGCCATCGACGGCACAGCAGATCAATCCGACAGCTGAGGCCGTGAAGGAGCAACAGCTCCTCAACGCGCTGAAAAGCGGCGGCAATGGCCAGTTGCAGGGACGCATTTCAATCCCCGACGTCAAGGCCAGCACGCTGATCCAGCCGGGCGGGCAGGAATGGCGAGCCTTTCACCAGAACACGATGACGACCATTGGCGCCGTCGCGATCTTCGGTATTCTGGCGCTGCTGACTGTGTTCTATCTCGTGCGTGGCAAGATCAGGATTGATGCCGGTCCCTCGGGCCGCACGATCACCCGGTTTGGCTCTCTCGACCGCTTCACGCATTGGCTGACAGCAGGTTGCTTCATCATTCTGGCGCTGTCAGGCCTCAACATCACTTTCGGCAAGACCGTGCTGTTGCCGCTGATCGGGCCGCAAGGCTTCACCAACCTGTCGATTGCCGCCAAGTGGTCGCACAACTATCTGGCTTGGCCTTTCATGGTGGGTCTGGTCCTGATGTTCGCGCTCTGGGTCAAGGACAACATCCCGAACGCGGGTGACATCGCCTGGTTCAAGGCTGGCGGCGGGCTCATCGGCAAGGGCCATCCGGAGGCGAGGCGCTTCAATGGCGGCCAGAAGGTTGTTTTCTGGATGGTCATCATTGGCGGTGCTGCCCTGTCAGTGTCGGGCATCTATCTGCTGTTCCCCTACACCGCTGGCGGTGTGGTCAACCTGCAGTTCTGGAATGTGGTGCATGGTGTCGTATCAGCCCTGCTCGTCGCAGCAATGCTGGCCCATATCTACATCGGCTCCATCGGCATGGAGGGCGCCTTTGACGCCATGGGCTCCGGAGAGGTTGATCTCAACTGGGCGCGCGAGCACCATTCGCTCTGGGTTGCTGACGAGATGAGCAAGGGCAATGTCGCTGGCGGGCGCCTTCAGGCAGCCGAATAAGCAGCCTGCGTGGTTGAGCCGCTTGACCTTGGGAGGGGTCATGCAGGATCAAGACCGGGTGCGAAAGCACCCGGTTTTCTTTTGTGACAAGCGATGCGGATGAAACCCCACACCACCACGCGCGTGATCGGACTGGCAGGCTGGAGCGGCGCGGGCAAGACCACGCTGCTGGCGCGCCTCATTCCCGTGCTGATCGCGCGGGGCTTCAGTGTCTCGACACTCAAGCACGCACATCATGCGTTCGACATCGACGTGCCGGGCAAGGATTCGCACCAGCACCGCCAGGCGGGCGCCTCCGAGGTGCTCGTGTCATCGGGCCGCCGCTGGGCTTTGATGCATGAATTGCGCAATGAGCCGGAGGCAAGGCTGGGAACGCTGCTGCAAAAACTCTCCCCGGTCGATCTGGTGATTGTCGAAGGCTTCAAGACCGCGCCCCACGCCAAGATCGAGGTCTATCGTCAGGCCAATGGCAAGCCGCCGCTGCATCCGGGCAATGCCAGCATTGTGGCTGTCGCATCGGATGCAATGTTCGCCGATGCTGCCCGTCCCGTTGTCGGGCTGGATGACATCGAGGCGATTGCCGATCTTGTGCAGGCGCATGCCATCCCTCTGGCCGCGCTCCTGCCCCTGCTTGCAGCGGAAGGCTGAACGCCATGGCACAGCTCAGCGATGATTGTTTTGCTTTCGGTGGCCCGCTGATGTCTGTCGAAGAGGCGGCTGCGCTGATGGCGGGCCGCATCAACCCACTGGCTGCCACTGAAACGGTATCACTTGGCGAGGCGGATGGCCGTGTGCTTGCGGCTGATGTGCTGGCGCAGGTCTCGCTGCCACCTTTCGCCAATTCCGCAGTGGATGGTTATGCCGTGCGCTTCGATGACCTGGCGCAGCAAGGCGAGACCCGCCTGCCTCTGCGTGGTCGTGTGCCTGCAGGCGCGCATGCGACAGGCCTTCAGGTGCAGGGGGCTGCCATCCGCATTTTCACCGGCGCGCCGATGCCTCAAGGCACAGACACCGTCTTTATGCAGGAAGACGTCACGCTTTCTGGCGATCACGCCGTGCTGCCGCCGGGCCTGAAGCGCGGGGCAAATGCCCGGTTGCCGGGCGAGGACATTGCGGCGGGTGACATCGCGCTGGCTGCCGGCCAGTGGCTCCAGCCGCAGGCGCTGGCACTGGCAGCGGCCACCGGCCACACGCATCTGAGCGTGCGGGCAAGACCGCGTGTCGCGATCTTCTCAACCGGCAACGAACTGGCCGAGCCGGGTGCGCCGCTTCCGCCCGCCGCGATCTACGATGCCAACCGGGTGGCGCTGGTGGCGCTGGCGCGCAGGGCAGGGGCGGATGTCACCGATCTCGGCATCCTGCGCGATGATCCGGCCCCGCTTGCAGCCGCGCTTTCTGACGCTGCCATCAGCCATGACCTGATCCTGACCTCGGGCGGCGTTTCCACGGGCGAGGAAGATCACGTCAAGGCAGCGGTTGAGTCCGTGGGGTCACTGGTGTTCTGGCGCATCGCCATCAAGCCTGGCCGCCCTGTCGCCATGGGCGTCATCAGGGGCGCGGCCTTCATCGGTCTGCCCGGCAATCCAGTTGCGGCCTTCGTCACCTTTGCCTTTGTGGTGCGGCCGCTGCTGCTGGCCCTGTCGGGGGCGGCACCAGAGCTGGTGCGGCGCCTGCCGGTGACGCTGGGCTTTGACTATCGCAAGAAGGCCGGCCGCCGCGAATATGTGCGTGTCAGTCTCAGCGGTGCGGACGGCAAGGTGACCGCCGCCAAGTTTCCGCGTGATGGCGCAGGCGTGCTGACCTCGCTGACGCGGACCGACGGGCTGGTGGAACTGGCCGAAGACCTGACCGATGTGCGGGCTGGCACAACGGTGCCGTTCCTCCCCTATCGCATGCTGATCTGAGGTCGCGTTAGTCCTCGCCACGCAGCATCTTGATGATGCCGGAGAAATCCGTGCCGCCATGGCCGTTCTGCGCGAACAACTCATAGAGCTGTGTCGCATAGGCACCAAGCGGCGTGGTGGCTTCCGCGCTGGTGGCAGCATCCTGCGAGAGCTTCAGGTCCTTCAGCATCAGGTCTGCCGCGAAGCCCGGCTTGTAGTCGTTGTTGGCGGGCGAGGTCGCGACCGGGCCCGGCACGGGGCAATAGGTGGTGAGCGACCAGCACTGGCCGGACGAGGTGGAGGCCACATCAAACAGTGCCTGATGCGACAAGCCGAGCTTCTCGCCCAGCACAAAGGCTTCACCCACTGCGATCATGGAGATGCCAAGGATCATGTTGTTGCAGATCTTGGCGGCCTGCCCGTTGCCCGCCGGCCCGCAATGCACAAGCTTCTTGCCCATGGCTTCCAGCACTGGTCTGGCTGCAGCGAAGGCATCTTCGGTACCGCCGCACATGAAGGTGAGGGTCGCATTTTTGGCGCCGCCCGTACCGCCTGACACCGGCGCATCGAGTGTCAGAAAGCCTGCCTTGCCCGCCAGATCATGCGCATTGCGAGCGCTTTCCACATCGATGGTGGAGGAATCGACCAAAAGCGCGCCGGGCTTGGCGGCCGCCACCACATCAGCCCAGACACCCAGCACATGCTTGCCGGCTGGCAGCATG
>JANMMX010000306.1:0-1980 GCA_031373605.1 Allobosea sp.
CGCGTCGGCCGCCTGTTCGACGAGGGCAAGATGGCGCCGGAGATGATTTCCATCGTCAAGCGCAACAATTGCGGCAAGGCGCTCGACATCGCCCGCCAGGCCCGCGACATGCATGGCGGCAACGGCATTCAGGCCGAATACCACGTCATGCGCCACGCGCAGAACCTCGAGACGGTCAATACCTACGAGGGCACGCATGATGTGCACGCGCTCATTCTGGGCCGCGCCATCACCGGGTTGCAGGCGTTCTTTTGAGTTGTATTGGCGTGGACAGTCCGGATGTATTTGCGCGCAACAACCGGAGAGGTCCGTGCAGTCTCAACTGCGCTGACCACGACCGATCTTTGGAAGGCGGCTGGCCTTCTGCTGATCCTGGCTGACCATGTTGGTCTCTATCTTGACCCGGACAATCTCTGGTGGCGTGTCGTCGGGCGCGCGGCCCTGCCGGTCTTCTTCTTTTTCATCGGCTTTGCTCGCAGCCGAGATGTGCCTTTCCGCTGGCTGCTGATTGGTGCTGGCCTCATGGCGCTCGGCTATTGGCTGGATGGCGGGTTTGAGACCAATGGCCTCAACATCCTGTTCAGTTTCGCCGCCATCCGCATCGCATTGCGGCATGTGGATCGCCTGCTGGAAGCGCGCCGGGTGGCCGATGCCGGGCTGGTGACTCAACTGCTGGTGTGGGCCACCATCATTGGCCTGCTGCTCCTGGCCATGCCCCATGCCGACCGCCTGTTCGAATATGGCAGCGAGGGCGCCATTCTCGCGCTCGCCGGGCTGGCCGTGCGGCGCGCCACAGATGCAGGCACAGCGGATGCCAAACAGCTGGCGGCGCTCGTAATGCTGGCAGCGGGATCGATCTATGTTGCAGCCGAATGGCTCGATTTTGGCCTGGATGCGCAGCAGGGGCTGGCGCTGGCCTTGATGGTTGGAGCCATCTGCGTGCTGCTGCTGCGTTTCGAGCGCGCGACGTCTGTCTGGCAGCCGGGCGGCACCATCCGCGCTGTGCTGGCGTTTTGCGGGCGCCATTCGCTGGAGCTTTATGCGCTGCAGATTGCTGTTCTGGCGCCGCTCGGGGCTTGGCTGGAAGTCGATGAGGAATGAGCCCGTCACGCACCGAGCTTGTGAAGGCCGGGCTGATCTATGGCAACCTGCTGTTTGCCGCAGGCTTTGCCATGGCAATTCCGCGCGAACTCTGGCTGAAATCATGGTTTGGCGAGACAGGCGCTGTTCTGGTGGAGCTCCCGGTCGTGCTGGCCTTTGGCTGGTGGCTCTCAGCATTGCTCATGCGCGGCGACAGAACCGGCTGGGGCGCAGGCGCGCGGCTGGCAATGGGCGCGGCGGCGCTTCTAGGCCTTCTGCTGGCGGAGGGAATGCTCGGCGTTCTGGGGTTCGGGCAGACAGTGCCATCATTTCTGGCAACATTCTTGACCTTCAAGGGCCTTGCGGGTCTTGCTGCGCAGGCGCTTGCCTGCTGTTTTCCACTTTTCCAGATGAAAGCTTTTCCATCATGAGCCAGAAACCCCTCGCAGGCCTGCGCGTTCTCGAGCTTGCGCGCGTGCTGGCTGGCCCCTGGTGCGGGCAATTGCTGGCTGACATGGGCGCCGATGTCGTCAAGGTCGAGCGCCCCGGCGAGGGCGACGACACGCGCGCCTGGGGACCTCCCTTTGTCGAGGGGCCCAATGGCGAAAATTTCAGCGCCGCCTATTTCCACTCCTGCAACCGGGGCAAGCGCTCAATCACGGCGGATTATGCCACCGAAGAAGGCGTGGCCCTGATCCGCAGGCTGGCGGCGCATGCCGATGTCGTGCTGGAAAACTTCAAGGTCGGCGGGCTGGCGAAATATGGGCTGGATCACGCCAGCTTGCGCAAGTCGCATCCGGCGCTGGTCTATTGCTCGGTCACCGGCTTCGGGCAGGACGGGCCTTATGCGCCGCGCGCAGGCTATGACTACATGATCCAGGGCATGGGCGGCATCATGTC
>JANMMX010000315.1:0-2250 GCA_031373605.1 Allobosea sp.
CCCAGCCCGGCACGCGCCAGCGGCTCGATGCACTGGGGCCTGAGAAGTTTGGCCAATGGCTCCGGGCAGAACAGCGCGTGCTGGTGACGGACACGACGATGCGCGACGGGCACCAGTCCCTGCTGGCGACGCGCATGCGCAGCTTCGATCTGGTGGCGGCAGCTGACGCCTATGCGCAGGGCCTGCCGCAACTGCTCTCGCTCGAATGCTGGGGTGGGGCGACCTTTGACGTGGCCATGCGCTTCCTCACCGAGGACCCGTGGGAGCGGCTGGCGCAGGTGCGCGAGCGCGTGCCCAACATCCTGACGCAGATGCTGCTGCGCGGCGCCAATGGCGTCGGCTACACCAATTATCCCGACAATGTGGTGCGCCATTTCATCCGTCAGGCGGCTTCCGGCGGGATGGACCTGTTCCGCATTTTCGATTGTCTCAACTGGGTCGAGAACATGCGCGTGGCCATCGATGCGGTGGCAGCTGAGGGCAAGATCGCCGAAGGCGCGATCTGCTATACCGGCGATCTGCTGGACCCTGACCGTGCGAAATATGACCTGAAATATTATGTCAGCATGGCCAAACAGCTGGAGAAGGCCGGGTGTCATATTCTGGGCCTTAAGGACATGGCGGGCCTGCTGAAGCCTGCCGCCGCGCGCGTGCTGGTCAAGACGTTGCGCCAGGAAGTCGGCCTGCCGATCCACCTGCACACGCATGATACGTCCGGCATTTCGGCGGCGACCGTGTTGGCGGCTGTCGAGGCGGGGGTGGACGCGGTCGATTGCGCGACAGATGCGCTGTCAGGCCTGACGTCGCAGCCCTGCCTGGGCTCCATCGTGGCTGCATTGAAGGGCTCTGAGCGTGACACCGGGCTCGATGCCGACGCGATCCGCCGCATCAGCTTCTACTGGGAGGCGGCGCGCGGCCAATATGCCGCTTTCGAGAGCGACCTGAAGGCGGGCGCGTCCGAGGTTTACCTGCACGAGATGCCGGGAGGGCAGTTCACCAACCTGAAGGAGCAGGCGCGCTCGCTGGGACTGGAGACGCGCTGGCACGACGTGGCGAAGGCCTATGCCGATGCCAACATGCTGTTTGGCGACATCGTCAAGGTGACGCCATCCTCCAAGGTTGTTGGCGACATGGCGCTGATGATGGTGGCGCAGGGGTTGACGTCTGCCGATGTGCTCGATGCGGGCCGCGAGGTCTCGTTCCCGGGATCCGTGGTCGAGATGCTGAAGGGTGATCTGGGTCAGCCGCCCGGCGGCTGGCCTGTTGGCTTGCAGGAAAAGGCGCTGAAGGGCGAGGCGCCTGTCACGCAGCGCCCCGGTGCGCTTCTGGGCGAGGCCGATCTGGTGGCGGGGCGCGCCAATGCCGAGAAGCAATGCGGTCGGCAACTGACCGAGGCCGAGTTCGCCTCCTGGCTGATGTATCCCAAGGTGTTTGGCGATTTTGTCGCGGCGCAGCGCAAATATGGTCCCGTCTCGGTGCTGCCGACGCCGGTGTTCTTCTATGGCATGGCGCCGGGTGACGAGATCACCATCGCGCTGGAAAAGGGCAAGGCGCTGGTGCTGCGCCTGCAAACCATTGGCGACATTGATGACGAGGGCCAGCGCAAGGTCTTCTTTGAGCTCAACGGCCAGCCGCGCATCGTGCGTGTGCCGGATCGCTCGGCTTCGTCCGTCGTTGTGGCGCGCGCCAAGGCTGATCCGGCCAATCCGGCGCATATCGCGGCGCCGATGCCAGGCATGATCGCGACGCTGACGGTGAAGCCCGGGCAGGAGGTGAAGGCGGGCGATGTGCTGCTGACGGTCGAGGCCATGAAGATGGAAACAGCGCTTCATGCCGAGCGCGATGGCCGCGTCGCCGATGTGCTGGTGAAGCCGGGCGCACAGGTGGATGCCAAGGACCTGCTGCTGGTGATGGTGCAAGAGAAAAGCCAAGAGAAAGGCCAAGAGAAAGGCCAAGAGAAAAGCTGAGAGAAAAGCTGAGAGAAGGCCTGAGCGCTGCGGGCCCAAGCCCATTCCTGCTTGACCTTGTTCCATTGATGGGCGACGGCGGACACATGGTTCCTGCCGCTTCCTCGTCACCCCTGCCGGATTTCGACCACCGCCAGCTCTCCGGCATTCAGGTGGTACGGGCGCTGGCAGCCCTCATGGTCGCCATCCACCATGTGCAAGGCGATGCAGCGGCGCTGGCGGCGCGTTTTGGGTTGAGCTTCAGTCCCTCGCATGCGCTGCCCTGGATGGCGGGTGTCGATAT
>JANMMX010000328.1:0-2597 GCA_031373605.1 Allobosea sp.
TACTATGGCAACCAGAATGCCTGGTATGGCAATCCGCGTGCACTTCTGGGTGGCAATCCGCTGGTGCGCGGCAAGACGGCGGGTCGCGGCTACAGCCAATGGGCCGAAGGGTTCGGCCATGCCGGGCTTTACGGCATCACGCCGATCACGCCCAACATCAGCCTCTATGGCGGGATCAGCGGCATCTACAGCGCCTCGGCCGGGCAGGAACTCTTCACCAACCAGAGGCGCGGCCATTTCGGCGTCGAGGATGCCTTTGTCGGCATTGTCGGTGGCACGACCTCGGAGCAAGGCAACCGGCTGGTGCTGAATGCATCCTACGGTCGCCAGCGTTTCGGCGTCAGCGATGGCTTCCTGATTGCCAACACTGCAGCCAATGGCGGCACACGGGGCGCGCTTCAGTCCAATCCGCGCTGGGCGGCTGACAGGCTGGCGCTGTTCCAGATGCGCTACAACAACACCAAGCTTGAGGCGTTCTATCTTGATCCCGATGAGTTGCCCGTGGTCGATTCACGCACGAGGATCGCAGGCGTCAATCTCGAATCGAAGCTGCCGGGCGGCTTCGATGTCGGCGCCATGTATCTGGGCGTGGCGCGCTCCAACTTCAGCTATTTCACGCCCACCAGCTCCTTCAGTCGCGAGGGTCTGCAGGTCTACAATGCGCGCCTGCGCTGGCAGCCGAACACGGCCTCGGCGGGCGCCTTTGTTGCGACCGAGGCGGCGCTGCAGCGACATGAACATATTGACATGCGTGCGCTCGGCTGGACGACCGAACTGGGCTATGCCTTCGCCGATACGCTGCCCTGGTCTCCCACGCTGTCATATCGATATGCATCTTTCTCCGGCGACAAGCCGTCGACCAAGCGTTTCGAGCGCTGGGATCCGCTGCTCTCGGGCGAGAATGGCGAGCGCTGGGTGCAGGGCATCAACCACTTCAAGATGTTCCAGGACAGCAACCTGTCGACGCACCGCATCCAGTTGCGGCTGCGCCCGCACGCCAAGATCGAACTGGTGCCGCAATTCTGGCTGTTCACGGCTGACCAGACCAACAACATCGGCGGAAACCCTGCCTTCTCGGCCCTGAAGGGCCGGTATCTCGGCAGCGAAGCCAATCTGACGTTCAAGTGGTTCATTTCGCCCCGGCTCCTGCTGCAGGGGCATGTGGCCGCGACCTTCCCGAGCCTGGCGGTTCGGAAAACGGCAGGTGTCTCATCGGATCCCTGGATCAGCACGATGATGTTCCTGCGCGCAGGATTTTGACAGGCAACCAAAGGGAGTCGAGACCATGGAACGCAGAAGTGTAATCAAGGGCATGGCGCTGGCTGCGGGCTCGGTCGCCACTGTGGCGGCAGGCCAGGTCGCGACCAGCACCACGGCCAATGCGCAACGTCGTGGGGTGGGCATCAAGGACATCGCGCCGGTCGAGCCCGATTACATCATTCCGGGGCGCTTCACTGGCAAGACGCTTGTGGTCACCGGTTGCGCCCGTGGCATGGGTGCTGCGGCAGCTATCCGGGCGGCGAAAGAGGGCGCCAATGTTGTCGGTGTGGACTGGATCCAGGATCTGGGAGCCGCCACCATCGAGAAGATCAAGGCGGCCGGCGGCAAGGCCACCTTCATCCACGGTGACATCACCGAAGCGTCGATCTGCGAGCGCATGGTGAAGACTGCAGTCGACACCTATGGGCGACTTGATCTGGCGCTGAACAATGCCGGTGTCATGGACGGGGTGTTTTCGGGCGAGGCCGCCGACTATGCCAACCAGAAGGCACTGATCTTCGCGCCGATCCATGAGGCCACCGACGCCTATTGGGAGAACGTTCTGCGCGTGAACGCGACCGGCGTGTTCCGCTCGATGCGGGCTGAACTGAAACAGATGATTGCGCAGGGGCAGGGCGGCGCCATCGTCAACGTCGGCTCGATTGCCGGCATGACGGGTCTGGCCGGGAACCCGGCCTATGTCGCCAGCAAGCACGCGATGAACGGCCTGACCAAGAATGCCGCCATCGACTATGCGCCTTACGGAATCCGGGTGAATTCGGTCAACATGGCCGCGACCGACACGCCGATGGTCGAGCGGGCAGGCATCCTTGTGCAGGAGGCTTCGAAGGCAACCACTGGCCCGGCAATGGGCCGCATCAAGATCGACAGCATCCTGTCCTATGCTGATTCAAACAAGCGCCCGGCAACTGTGGGCGAGCAGGTGTCGATGATGCTGTTCCTGCTGTCGTCTGAGGCCTCCAATTTCACCGGCGGCGTCTATGCCACCGATGGCGGCTGGACGGCCTATTGATCGAGGGTCACAGGCGCTGCCGAAGACGTCAGTCTGGACAAGACTTCGTGCCGCTCAATCTGCCATCATCCTGGCGGCCTTTTCATAGAAATCATCGGCGCCGAAATTGCCCGATTTCAGCGCCAGCCTCAGCTTGCCGGCATTGGCCATGAGCACCGGCACACCCGGATCGATCTCCGGGCCGATGGCGAGCGCATCGAGCGACAGGGCGCTGACAACGGCGCCTGAGGTTTCGCCGCCGCCGACCACGAGCCGCGTCACGCCGGCCGCGACAAGTCCGTGCGCAAGTTCGCCCATGAAATGC
>JANMMX010000336.1:0-1507 GCA_031373605.1 Allobosea sp.
GGAAGAATACCTTTGCTGCATCTCTGAAGATGTGCAATACGGGACATCCTGGTCTCAATTACCTCTGAAATTTCCTTTGGAACACTTTGAACACGATGCTCCATGCTCGTATTAACATGACTTGCAAAGCCAATCCGACCCCCTTGTGACCCGTGACCCAGATGCGCACGAAGGCGAGCACCGCCAGAAGCGCGGCAATCGCGGCCAGGAAGATGCCAGACACCATCGGCGTCATGGCTTGCAAGCTCTGCGTGCCAAGCCGGAAAGTCAGAACCGCGACGACCAGCACGGCCAGCGCAAACAATGCAAGCCGCCTGCTCCAGAGCGCAAGCCGCGAAACCGGTTCCTCGAAAACATAGCGCCGCATGGCTTTTCAGTGACCGACGCAACAGTGGAAGGCAAGCCTTTCGGTTGCTACGATGCCTCCGCCGCGAACCTGAAATGTGCAAACGTCTCGCGCAGCACAACCTTGTGGATCTTGCCGGTTGCAGTATGCGGCAAAGCTTCCACCAAAACGACCGCATCGGGCAGCCACCAGCGGGCGATGCGGCCGGTCATGTAGCGGGTCATCTCGGCAAGGTCCGGGGACTTTCCCGGTCTGGGCACGATGACCAGCAGCGGGCGTTCATCCCATTTGGGGTGGACAATGCCGATCACGGCGGCTTCCGCCACGTCGGGATGGCCCATGGCGAGATTCTCGATCTCGATGGATGAAATCCATTCGCCGCCGGACTTGATGACGTCCTTGGCACGGTCGGTGATGTGCATGTAGCCAGCAGCATCGAGCGTTGCGACATCGCCCGTGTCGAAAAATCCCTGCGCATCGAGAATCTCGCCGCCATCGCCCTTGAGATAGGCTTTCGCCACGGCGGGGCCGCGCACCTTGAGACGTCCGAAGGTCTTCCCGTCCCAAGGCAGGTCTTTGCCCGCATCATCGGTGATGCGGAACTCCACCGTGAAGGGCGGGTGGCCCTGTTTCATCTTGAGATCGAGCAACGCCTCGCCCTCCAGATGCGCATAGTCCGGCTTGACCGAGCAGAAGGAGCCAAGCGGGCTCATTTCTGTCATCCCCCAGGCATGGGCAACGGTGACGCCATAGTCGCGCTCGAATTTCTCGGTCATCGCGCGCGGGCAGGCCGAGCCCCCGATGACCACGCGCTTCAATGTCGAGAGCTTGCCGCTTGTGGCTTCCAGGTGCTGCAGCAGGCCAAGCCAGACGGTTGGCACGGCAGCTGTTGCTGTCACGCCTTCGGTCTCCATCAGGTGGTGCAAGGATGGGCCATCGAGTTTCGGCCCCGGCAGCACGAGCTTGGCGCCTGTCATCGGCGCGGAATAGGCATGCGACCAGCCATTGGCATGGAACAGCGGCACGACCGGCATGGTGACATCGCGCGAGGACAGCCCGAGATAGTCCGGCGCAACGCAGGCCATGGCGTGCAGCACGTTGGAGCGATGCGAATAGAGCACGCCCTTGGGGTTGCCGGTGGTGCCTGAGGTGTAGCAGAGC
>JANMMX010000358.1:0-2221 GCA_031373605.1 Allobosea sp.
CGACAGGGCAGATCTACTGGGGAGCGGTGCCGTTCGTGGTCATCCAGTGCATCATGGTGGCACTCGTCATCACCTTCCCGCAGATGGTGATGCACTACAAGAACTCGGGCGTTCAGCTGAACCAGCAGGACATCCAGAAGCAGCTGGACGGGATCACCATTCCCGGGCTTGGCGGAACAGGCGGTGGCTTGCCACCGCTCGACCTGAGCGCACCGCCCAAGCTCTGAGCAAAATCGCCTGCCAGCTTCGATGGCGAATGAAAACAAAACCGGCGGGACATGTCCCGCCGGTTTTTTCTTGCCTGCCACCCGTGTTCTGGCGGTCGCTTGCTCGCCTGCCGCCTGAGACGCGAAGGCTGTCTACCTGACCGGCGATGTCTCGAGCCCGGTGTTCGACTGAACGCGGCCGCGCACCACGGTCCGGACATCGCCAAAGGTGGATGGCGTGCGTGTCTCGATCTGCGCCACGCCAGAAACAGCAGAGGCGCTGCCGGTTGACAGACCGAACGAGCCGCGCCCGACGCCGTATTCTGCACGAACCGACCCGCTGATCTTCACGCAACCGGCGCTGCCCTCAAGCCGCACGAAGCCCGCGCCATGTTGCGGGCAGGGCCTTGCGGCAGGGGACGTGCCTTGCGATCTGGGCAGACCATGCGCACGCTGGCCGGGAATGGGCTCCACCAGCGTTTGTGCCGAGACCGGGGCAAGGCCAGCCAAGATCACGCCAACCGACATCAGCAATCGATGGAGCAAGGTTGGAAACCTGGGCACGATGTGGGACGCGATCCGCATCGCTCAGTCATTGCGGGCAATCGCGGCAGAATCAAGCCTTTGGACAAACGGTGCCGTGCAGGTCCAGGCAAAGAAAAGCCCCGGTCCATTGCTGGGCCAGGGCTCGATACTTCAGGCCGGGTCGGGGGCAAGCCCCCGATAGGCCTCAACCGCTACTGGTGATCAGAGCTGGTTGCCCGCGCGGGCGCGGATCATGAAGTTGTCATAGGTATACTCGGCAATCTGGAACCACAGGTACTGATCGCCGCGGAAGGCCATCATCGCGTCATGGACCTTCTTGAAGTCGGCATTCTTGGCTGCAGTCTCAGCGTAGAGCTCCTTCGAGGCCTTGAGGCAGGCTTCGAGGATTTCCTGGCTGAACGGGCGAAGCTGGGCGCCGGCGCCGACGAGGCGCTTGAGCGCTGCCGGGTTGCGGGCGTCATACTTGGCCTGCATGTCGACATTGGCCAAGGCAGCGGCAGCCGTGAAAGCGGCCTTGTACTGCTTCGGCAGGCCTTCCCACTTGGCGGTGTTGACGAAGAAGTGCAGCAGAGCGCCACCTTCCCACCAGCCGGGATAATAATAGAACGGAGCCACCTTGTTGAAGCCCAGCTTCTCGTCATCCGCCGGCCCAACCCACTCGGCCGCATCGATCGTGCCCTTTTCAAGAGCCGGATAGATGTCGCCGCCAGCGATCTGCTGGGGAACGACGCCGAGCTTCTGAAGAACCTGGCCAGCAAAGCCACCAATGCGCATCTTCACGCCCTGGAGGTCGGCCACGGTCTTGATTTCCTTGCGGAACCAGCCACCCATCTGCGTGCCGGTGTTGCCGCCGGGAAGGGCGAAGATGTTGTACTTCTTGTAGAAGTCATTCATCACGTCCATGCCGCCGCCATGATACATCCAGGCGTTCTGCTGACGGGAATTCAGGCCGAAGGGCACGGCTGTGCCGAAGGCAAAGGTCGGGTCCTTGCCGACATAGTAATACGAGGCCGTGTGGCAGCATTCGACGGTGCCGTTGGTGATGGCATCGGCGGCCTGCAGGCCCGGAACGATTTCGCCAGCCGCGAAGACCTGGACCTGAAACTTGTTGTCAGTGGCTTCGGCAATCGACTTGGCCAGAACGTCCGACGCGCCATAAATGGTGTCGAGCGACTTGGGGAACGACGAGGTCAAACGCCACTTCACTTCCGGCGCAGACTGGGCGATTGCGGGGGCCGCAATCGTGGTTGCTGCAGCGCCTGCGCCCGCAACCTTCAAAAACTGACGACGCTTCATAAAAGAACTCCTCCCTCAGGAAAAACCGCACCCCGGATTGTTCCGGTCGCGCAGTAGCCTGCTACCAAGACAATTCACGCGCCCGATGCAAGCGAAAAAAGCATGGCAGCCATTCGTTTTCGGAAAATCGTGAATCTCCACGGGCAAGAAAAGTTTCTTTTGAAACCAGTCAC
>JANMMX010000359.1:0-5061 GCA_031373605.1 Allobosea sp.
TGTCTGGGGTTGGCCTGGTCGTGCTGGCCATCGTTGCGGCCCGTTTGCCAGAGACGGCACCGCGCCGGGGCGTGGCCGTATCGTTGATGAGCGTTGTTTCTGCGCTCCCGCATCTTTTGTCGGACAGAAATTTCTGGCTGAATGTCGGCGCCTTGAGCGCCACTTCTGCCGCTTTTTTCAGCTTCGTCGCCGGCGCACCCTATGTCGTGATCGAGGTGATGGGGCAGACGGCCGAAGCCTACGGGCTCTATTTCATCCTCAATGCCGTGGGCTATATGGCAGGCAACTATACCTGCCGCCGCCTGGCGATGACGGTCGGCTCGCAGCGCCTGATTTCGGTCGGCCTGTGGATTTCGATTGTCGGGATGACGCTGGCTACCATCCTCGCGCTGCTTCCGGGCTGGTCGCCCCTCATGCTGTTTTTGCCCTTGTGCATCAATGCCTTCGGGAATGGCATGACCATTCCGAGTGCCACCTCGGCGGCGCTTGCGGTGCGGCCTGATCTTGCAGGCTCGGCAGCCGGTATCATGGGGGCCGTGCAACTTGGAACAGGCGCGCTTGCCGCTGTGCTGATCGGCTGGCTGGTGACGATCTGGCCGCCTTCACTGGCTGTGTCGGGCTGGCTGCTGGTTTTGTTTGCAGTTGTAGCGAACCAAGTGAATAGTTTCAATCGAAACAAATAGATAGCGCAAATGCATGGCAACATTGCCGCTTGCGCATACCTGCCCGTTTATGTAACGGTTTTCGGCAAGGGCTGATTACAAGTCTGCGATGTTAAATAAGTCGGGGGGAATTTGCAGGGTTCGAGAACCCTGCAATCAACCATCACTGCGAATGTGCTGTCTGGGCCGCCTATGTGCGGCACCAAACGCGCCAACTCCATCACTTGGCGGCCCTTAAGGCGCTTGCCGTGTGAATGCCTGTATCGCTGATGTTTTGAACCACATGGACGTTTTCAGATGACGAAACTTCAATGGGGCCTCGCCATAATCGTCGCTATGGCCTTGATGGTCGTGCTCGTTCTGGCGCTGTGTCGCCACCTTATGGGCTTGGCCCGCGCGATTGATCGCTTGTCGGCTACGACTGGCGTTGCCGCCAACTGGCTTATTCTCCTCGCCTGCCTCGTCAGTGCCGGCAATGCTTTCGCGCGCTATCTTGGCTTTGGCAGCTCGAACGCCTGGCTCGAGATGCAGTGGTACATGTTCGCGGGCATGGTGCTGTTTGGCGCATCGCATACCTTGCGCGTCAACGAGCATGTCCGCGTCGACCTGATCTATGGCATGGTCGAGGACAAGACGCGCCACTGGATCGATCTGCTTGGCGGCGTCGTCTTCTTGATGCCGATGTGCATCCTGATGATCTATTTCAGCTGGCCCTGGTTCATCGCCTCCTGGGAGGTCAATGAGGCC
The DNA here is from genome assembly GCA_031373605.1 of Allobosea sp. Classification (GTDB taxonomy): domain Bacteria; phylum Pseudomonadota; class Alphaproteobacteria; order Rhizobiales; family Beijerinckiaceae; genus Allobosea. Next base: position 1,410 of record JANMMX010000359.1, read on the forward strand.
TCCAACAACGCCGGAGGCTTGCTGCGCTGGCCGGTTAAGCTGATGATCCCCGTCGGATTCACCTTCCTCTTGTTGCAGGGTCTCAGCGAAATCATCAAGCGCGCCGCTGCCATCAAAGGCTTTTACGTTCACGAATACGCTTACGAGAAGCCACTGCAATGATCACAACCATTTCCCAGAACCTCGGCCCCGTCATGTTCGGGGCGCTGGTGCTCTTCCTGCTGATTGGCTACCCGGCCGGCTTCTCGCTGGCAGCTGTAGGCCTGTTCTTTGGCTTCATCGCCATCGAGTTCGGGATCATTGACCCAAGCTTCCTGGGCGCGATTCCGTTCCAGCTGTTCTCGATCCTGTCGAATGACCTGCTGCTGGCCATCCCGTTCTTCACCTTCATGGGCGCGATTCTTGAACGCTGCGGACTGGCAGAAGACCTTCTTGACTCCATCGGCCAGCTTTTTGGGTCGATTCCGGGTGGTCTCTCCTATGCAGTGATTTTCGTCGGCGCCATTCTCGGCGCCATCACCGGCACGGTGGCCGCCTCCGTCATCGCCATGGGCGTGATCTCGCTGCCAGTGATGATGCGCTATGGCTACAACATGCAGCACGCGACCGGCGTGATCGCAGCCTCCGGCACGATCACGCAGCTCATCCCGCCCTCGCTTGTGCTCGTCGTCCTGGCCGATGTCATGGGCAAGTCGGTTGGTGACATGTATGCTGGCGCCATCGGCCCCAGCATCGTGCAGGTCAGCCTGTTCTGCGTCTGGGTGGCGATTCTCAGCTATCTGAAACCCCATCATGTTCCGGCTTTGCCACCCGAAGCGCGCACCTTGCGCGGCAAGGCACTGGCGTGGAAGTGCATTCGCGGCATCGTTCCCTCAGCAGCCTTGATCTTCCTGGTGCTGGGCACGATCTTCATGGGCCTTGCAACGCCAACCGAAGCTGGCGCCATGGGCGCTGTCGGTTCACTCGCTTTGGCTGCGATGTATCGCACCTTGACCTGGAAGCTTTGCTATCAAGGCATGTCCTCCACGATGCGCCTGACAGCCATGGTGGCCTTTATCCTGATCGGCGCGCGCATCTTCAGCCTGATCTTTCAGGGCGTTGGCGGCGGCCTGTGGATCGAGCATCTGCTCACCCAGTTGCCCGGCGGCCGCGAAGGCTTCCTCATTTTCTCGATGGTATTCGTGTTCTTCATCGCGTTCTTCCTCGATTTTTTTGAGATCGCGTTCATCATTGTGCCGCTGCTGACGCCTGCCGCCGAAAAACTGGGCATTGATCTGATCTGGTTCGGCCTTCTGATCTGCGCCAACATCCAGACCAGCTTCATGCATCCGCCATTCGGCTTTGCGCTTTTTTATCTGCGGGGCATTGCGCCGCCGGAGGTCAAGAGCCGCGATATCTACCTCGGCTCGATCCCCTGGATCGTCCTGCAGCTTATCCTTGTTGGCCTCATGATTGTCTGGCCAGAAATGGTGACCTATTGGCTCGACAAGCCGGTTCAGATTGATCCTGCAGCAATTCAGCAACGCATGAACGATCTGACACCTCCAGGCCTTTCCGCCCCGGGAGGCGGCAGCATGCCGCCGCTCGACCTGAACGCACCACCCAAGCTCTGAAGCAAAGTGGCATCACCTCAAACACAAGCGGCAGGGTTCATCACCCTGCCGCTTTTCGTTGTGTCAAAGCGTTTTGGACCTTCCGCTCATCGTGGCTGTGAGAACTGGTGCAATCGGAATGGGATTCATCCGGCATCAGGCCAGAGCTGCTGAAGCGGCGACACCGCTCTCAGCGCACCGGCGTTGTCGGCAATCCGGAATTGATCTGCCCGCGGCCACGCACCACGGTGCGAACATCACCAAAGGCGGTGGGCGTGCGTGTCTCGATTTGTGCCACGCCTGCGGCGGCAGAGGCGCTGCCAGTCGACGGCCCATAGGCGCCACGTCCGACGCCATACTCGGCGCGCACGGACCCGCTGACCCTCACGCAGCCTGTGCCGCCTTCAAGACGCATAAAGCCAGAACCATATTCCGGACATGGCCGCGCGCCGGGAAACGCACTTTGTGCTTTGGGCAGAACATGTGCGCGCTGGCCGGGAATGGGCTCAATCAGCGTCTGTGCTGAAGCTGGGGCTGGGGCAAGACCTGCCGCTACCACAGCAGCCAACAGCCGCAAGCGATGACACAGGGCTGGAGACCTGAGCGCGATATGTGGTGCGATCCGCATGCCTCGAGTCATCGCGGGCAATCGCGGCGGAATCAAGCCCTGATGGCGCGCAGAGCGAACGGCCATCGCATATATAAAGACCCCGGCCCATTTCTGGACCGGGGCTCGATACTTCAGGCCGGTTCGGGAGCGCGCCCCCGATTGGCCTCAATCGCTGCTGGTGATCAGAGCTGGTTGGCCGCGCGGGCGCGGATCATGAAGTTGTCATAGGTGTACTCGGCAATCTGGAACCACAGATATTCATCGCCACGGAAGGCCATCATCGCGTCATGGACCTTCTTGAAGTCAGCGTTCTTGGCTGCGGTTTCAGCATAGAGCTCCTTCGAGGCCTTGAGGCAGGCTTCAAGAATTTCCTGGCTGAACGGGCGAAGCTGGGCGCCGGCACCGACAAGACGCTTGAGCGCAGCCGGGTTGCGGGCGTCGTACTTGGCCTGCATGTCAACGTTTGCATAAGCAGCAGCAGCCGTGAAGGCAGCCTTGTACTGCTTGGGCAGAGCGTCCCACTTGGCCGTGTTCATGAAGAAGTGCAGCATCGCGCCACCTTCCCACCAACCCGGATAGTGATAAAACGGCGCAACCTTGTTGAAGCCGAGCTTCTCGTCATCCGCCGGTCCGACCCACTCGGCCGCATCGATCGTGCCCTTTTCCAGAGCCGGATAGATGTCGCCGCCTGCGATCTGCTGGGGAACAACGCCCAGCTTGGTCAGCACCTGGCCGGCAAAGCCACCAATGCGCATCTTCACGCCCTGGAGATCAGCCACAGTCTTCAGTTCCTTGCGGAACCAGCCACCCATCTGGGTGCCCGTGTTGCCGCCGGGAAGGGCGAAGATGTTGTACTTCTTGTAGAAGTCATTCAGCAGCTCCATGCCACCGCCATGATACATCCAGGCGTTCTGCTGGCGGCTGTTCAGGCCGAACGGCACTGCTGTGCCGAAGGCGAAGGTCGGGTCCTTGCCGACATAGTAATACGAGGCCGTGTGGCAGCACTCGACGGTGCCGTTGGTGATGGCGTCCTGGGCCTGCAGGCCCGGAACGATTTCACCGGCGGCGAAAACCTGGATCTGGAACTTGTTGTCGGTGGCTTCAGCAACATTCTTGGCAAGAACATCCGACGCGCCATAGATGGTGTCGAGCGACTTGGGGAACGACGAGGTCAAACGCCACTTCACTTCCGGCGCAGACTGGGCGATTGCGGGGGCCGCAATCGTGGTTGCCGCGGCGCCTGCGCCCGCAACCTTCAAAAACTGACGACGCTTCATAAAAGAACTCCTCCCTCAGGAAAAACCGAGCGCCGGATTGTTCCGGTCGCGCAGTAGCCTGCTACCAAGACAATTCACGCGCCCGATGCAAGCGAAAAAAGCATGGCAGCCATTCGTTTTCGGAAAATCGTGAATCTCCACGGGCAAGAAAAGTTTCTTTTGAAACCAGTCAC
>JANMMX010000363.1:0-2044 GCA_031373605.1 Allobosea sp.
CGCCTCGACCAGATCGCGCCGCGTGCCGCCGACCACGACAGCGACCATCAGGATGATCTGGAACACCGAACCGATGAAGATGACCAGCAGTTTCTGCGTCTCGCCCAGGCCCGCCCAGAGGATCAGCAGCGGGATGAAGGCGGAGGCCGGCAGGTATCGGGCGAAGGAGACAAACGGCTCGAAGAACGCTTCGACCGGCTTGTAGGCGCCCATCAGCACGCCGAGCGGCACGGCCACGAGTGCGGCCAGCAGGAAGCCGCCAACCACCCGCCAGATCGTCATGGCGATGTCATGGCCGAAATTGAACTTTATCAGCAGCTCCCAGCCATCCTTCAGCATGGTGATGGGATCAGCCAGAAAGATTTTTGAGACGAAGCCGCCAAAGGTCGCGACTGACCAGGCCACGACAAACAGCACGAAAAAGCTGATGCCGAGCCCGAGCTTCAGGCCAGGAGAGACAGGTTCAAGCGGACGGAACATGCAGCATCTCTTCAGATTGTGATTTTGCGAGCAGCGGTCGCAGCATCACCGGTGTTGGGCGTGCCCGCCGGCTCCATCAGGAGCAGATGCACCTCTTCTTCGGCCACCGGGCAATGTTCGACACCACGCGGCACGACATACATCTCGCCTGGCGCAAGGTGCACGTCCCCATCGCGCAGCTTGATGGTGAGGTGTCCCTTGATGACCAGAAAGAAATCATCGGTGTCAGGATGCGAATGCCATTTGAACTCGCCCTGGCACTTCACCACCATCACATCATTGCCGTTGTAGCTGGCGACGATCTTCGGAGACCAATGCTCTTTGAACGCCGCCAGCTTGCCGGAGAGATTGATCGCCTCGTTCACTGGATGAAACGCGTGTCGGCCAGCGCGCTCATGTCAGGCTTCGCCTTGATGATGCCAAGCTCCAGCAGCAGATCAGCCGCTTCAGCCGAGAAGGCGGCATGCGGTCCAGCAAAGAAGGCCTTGTTGGCGGCCCGGTCCTGCCAGCGCAGGAAGGCGGCTGACTTGGCAAAGGCCTCGCCCGTCTGCTTCACGTCAGCGCCCATGATCTCGTAGGATTTTGCCGGCTCCTTGGCGATCATCTCGACAGCTTCGAAATAGCTGTCAGCCAGCGCCTTCACGGCCTTCTCGTTGGCGCCGATGAAAGTCGGCGTACAGCCGAACGTGTCCATCACCATCGGATAATCCAGCGTGGTGGCCAGAATCTTGCCCGCCTGCGGCGCAGCACGCACCGCCGAGAGGAACGGCTCATATGTCATGGCGACATCGTTCTGACCGGCGATGAAGGCCTGCGCGGCAGGGCCGGGCTCCATCGCGACGATGGTCACATCCTTCACCGAAAGCCCATTCTTTTTCAGGAACCAGGCGAGTGTAAAATAGGGAGCCGTGCCCGGCGCCGAGGCCGCCACCGTCTTGCCCTTGATGTCGGCCACCTTCATCACATCATTGCGCACGACCATGCCATCGGCGCCATAGCTCTTGTCGAGCTGGAAAAGCTGCTTCGTGGCCACGCCATTGGCGTTCCACGCGATCCAGGTCTCCACCGTGGTGGCAGCGCACTGGATGTCGCCGGACTGGATGGCCAGATGGCGCGAGGCCTGCGGGATTTTCTTGATCGTGACGTCGAGCCCGTTCTTCTTGAAGATGCCGGCCTCTTTCGCCAGCGTCAGCGGTGCAAAGCCGGTCCAGCCCGAAATGCCGATGGAGACCTTTGTCTCCTGCGCCTGCGCTGCGCCCGCCAAGGCAACACACGCTGCCAGAACAGCTCCTGCAAGTTTACGTGTCATGTCACTCTCCCCGATGTCAGCCACAGGTCCGTATGGACGCCTGATCGCTATTCAAGCGGCGTGCCACGCAATTGTCTAGACAAAAAGAAAAGGAGCCTGCCGCAAGCACGGGCGAAACATTGGCGTCCCGGAAGGGATTCGAACCCCTGACCTACGGTTTAGGAAACCGTTGCTCTATCCTGCTGAGCTACCGGGACCGCTCGGTTTCCGTGTAGCATAATCGCCATGTGGAGAAAGCCCCTCTCGTGCTGGCAA
>JANMMX010000408.1:0-11352 GCA_031373605.1 Allobosea sp.
GTCCATGACGGGTTCGCCGCCAACACGGATTGCCAACATACTCGATCTCGATGTCAGCCATGGCCAGGCCGTAAACCCGTGACGGCCAAGCCAGATCAAACAGTGATGAGCTGCACGGCCGACAAGAGGTCCAATGCCAACGTGCTGCTCGCGGCTGTCACCGAGCGGAAAGCATGGGCGAACATCTCGTCAAAGTTCAGTCGCAAGGCCCCGATCTGCTTCTAGAGGCACTTCTGCAAGGCGCGCAATCTGGTCGAGCGCTTCTTCGACAGAATCGAGCAGTCATGCCGCATCGCCCCCCGCTTCAAGAAAACCGGTGAGAACTTCCTCGCCGTGCAGCTCATCACTGTTTGATCTGGCTTGGCCGTCACGGGTTTACGGCCTGGCCATGGCTGACATCGAGATCGAGTATGTTGGCAATCCGTGTTGGCGGCGAACCCGTCATGGACCCGGCAGCCTCAGAGATAATGTAGCGCGGCCGCTGCTTGGTCTGCTCGCCGATCCGCCAGGCATAAAGCGACAGGATGCTCAGGAAGAGCAACTGGATGCCCCCGACCAGCAGACCGATGCTGACCAGCGAAGCCCAGCCCGGCGACTGCGCGCTGAACAGCATCGTGGACAGGACAACATAGAGAATGCCAATCTGCGACATGGCGAACGACACCGCGCCCAGGGCCGCAATCATTTTCAGAGGAAAGACCGAGAAGGTCGTGAGCACGTCCACGGCGTTCTTCACGCGGCGCCAAAGTGACCATGATGACGTGCCATGCTGACGGGCCTGTCGCTCGTACTCGATGTAGCCCTGACGGAATCCATAGCTGTACAGAGCATAAAACGGGCTCGAATCCCGCTCGGGCAGCGTGCGGTAGACGTTGATCGGCGCGCGATCAAACAGGCCGCTGTCGGTTCCACGTTCCGGATAATCCGGGAACGCCACCTTGCGGATCAGCCAGTAGAAGGAATCGGCGAGCAACGTCTTCATGGGAGGATCGTTTCGCGCCGTGCGGACAGCCCAGACGACATCGTAACCTTCCCGCCAGCGGTTCACGAACTTGGTGACGTTGGTGGCAGGATCCTGGAGATCGGACGACATCAGGATGACCGCATCGCCGACCGCGTGATGCAATCCGGCGGTGCAGGCGGCAATGGCGCCGAAATTGCGTGACAGGTTCAGCGCCCGCACGCGTGCATCACGTGCCGCAAGCCGTTCCAGAGCCTGGCGCGTCCCGTCACGGCTGCCATCGTTCACAAAGACGAACTCGATGTCATAGTCCTTGCCTGCGACCTCTGCGGAAATCATGGCATGGAACAGGTCGATGTTGTCTTCCTCGTTGTAGGCTGGCGAGACGATCGAAATCAGGGGCCGCTGCCCACTATTGTCCGCCATTGCCAAAACCTCCGACCACCTTGGGCGCCCCTGCACGACTGGACACCGCGCGCGCTGTGTGAATATGACTGCACCCGCGCGGCCTTATGGCACTTGGCGCGGACAACGAAAAGGGCCTGGCACATGCCTTCGACGCGAATAACCATTGCGTGCATCGTCCGCAATGTCGGAAGCGACGTCGATGCCTTTTGTCTGCATCTGCGGACCGCGATGCGCGACCTTCCCGTGGCATGCAATCTGCTCCTGATCGATGATGGCAGCAGCGACGACACCTATGAGCGCCTCAGGCTGAAGGCCGTCGCCGAGGCCGATCTGCGCGTGTTGCGGTTGTCGCAGCAGTTCGGGGAGGGTGCCGCCGTCACGGCTGCCTTGAACCATGCCGTGGGTGAGGCTTGCATCTTGATGGTGGGGACAACTCAGCCGCTCAAACTGCTTCCCGAGATGATCGAGCGCTGGCGCGAAGGTGCCGATATTGTCTGGACGTCACCGCCAGCCACGCAGAGCAAAGCCGACCCGGCCATCGTACGAATCACGGAAAATCTGTCGCGTCGCACCGGGCTGCAGACGGAGAGCGCCTTTTCGCTGGCGCTGATCACATCGCCGGTCATCCGCATCTGGCGCAGCCTTCCGCACCGTGACGACCACCTGCCGCTGACGCTGGCCTCCTATGGCTTCAGACAGGCAACCATCACCTCCGAGGAGATCAGGGCTCCGGAGGCTGTGTCATCCACCGGCGTGGTGGTCTCCTTCGTCAATCGGCTGGTCGACAACTCGATCCTGCCGGTGCGCATCGCGAGCACAGTCGGTTTTCTGCTCGCCGTGATGATGTTGGCCTACATTGCCGTTGTCGCCATCCGCGCACTCGTGTTCGATCTTGGCGAACCAGGCTGGTCGTCGATCGTCATCACCATCATGTTCATCGCGAGCGCCCAGATCATCTCCATCGGCATTCTTGCTGAATATCTCTGGCGCATCTTTCAGCAGACGCGCAACACGCCACGCTACATCATCCAGGATGTCTTCGGGCGCCCTTCCCGTCCGATCAGCCCATCATGGTCTCTCGATCCGCTGGACCTTGACACAAGCAATGACCGGCAATCCAGCGCTGCGTGTGGCACGAAGTAGGCCAGCCGGGGTCTGGCCGCCGCACCCTGGTGCCGGACCGTTTCCAGATATCGCGACATGACAACAACTTGGAGCGCCGATGCGGCTTTCCTGGATGACAAAACGCTCTTCCTGGATGACAAGACGCTCCGGGACGGCGGAGGGTGGGCATCCACCCAGGCCGCGGGTGCCAATGCGCGTCGTCCTGGCGGCCCTGGCCATCGTCAACGTGCTCGCAATCTTCGCATCTCTGGGCAGCGTGCAACGCGACATCAGCATCCCGGCCGCAGCGATCCAGATTGATCAGGGCAAAGCTTATGTCTTGCGCGTGAACACCCTTGCGGCGTCGTTTCCGCTGACGGTCTCCAGCGACCGCATCGGATCGCCTCGCGCCTCCACTCTGGCCCTGTTCGAGAACGGGGCCAGGATCGGACCGGCCCATGCGCCGCATGGCGTGATCCGCGACGCGGGCGGCGGGGCCTATTCCCACTGGCGCGGCGTCCTGTTCTTCTCCACGCCCGACGGCGGCGATCCGCGCCAATATGGACGCTCCTACACCGCCCGGGTCGATGTGACCCTTCATCCATCGGCACCGGCGTTGACGCTTGCGCTGACCCTTGCTGTGGTTGGCTTCCACCTGCGCACCATCACGAGCGCCGAGCGGCGGCGGCGGCTTCTCGACAGGTTGATCGCTGGCGCGCTCGCCCTTTTCGCCCTGATCCTGGCCGCCGTCGCTGCTGATCTTCTGCCGCCGCTCAACCAGAGCGCCGGGCCACCAAAGGATGCCGCGCTGGCTTTGACAATCCTCGGCCATCTGGGCCTTGGCACCTTGTTGTTCGCGGTATCTGTCATACTCGCCGCAGCTTGTGGCCGACTTCAGCTTCGCGGCTCGACGGTCCCGCTGCCGGAACTGCTGCTGGCGGGCTATCCCGGCGCGCTGCTTGTTCTTGCCGCAGCGTCTGCGGTGACACTGACCCTTCCCTTCGGAGCATTCTGGGGGACGGCCGTCCTGCTGCTCGCCTGCACGCCATTGCTGCGAGGCATGCCGGCATCGGCTCGGGAGATGGTTGAGATGGCGCGTACCGTTGGCATGATCATGCCGGCAGCTCTCGCCTTCGCCGCCTTCATGGCGCTGCTCTGGCATGGTCCGACAGCGACGCTCCAGGCCTCGACTCAAGGCGATCTGGTGCACAGCTATGCCTCGCTCAACGTGCTCGGCATCGCGCCCTGGCCACTGCGTCATTTCGCCAGTGAAGGCGACTTTCTTCCCTATGACAACATGTTGCCGATGGCGATCGGCGCAGCCATCTCGGGCGTGCCGGGCTTTGACGGGCTGGTCTTCCTGACCGCCTCGATCGGCGTCTTCTTCGCCCTGTGGCTCGGCCTTGGAGTGGCCTGCCTGAGACGGGTTTCCGGCGAGCTCCTGACCCCGGCCCTGGGGCTGTGCCTCGTCCTGCTCACACTGGCCGCGGTTCGCACCCCCAGCTTCGTGGTCGAATCCCCTCCTGTGCCATTCATGGTGCCGTTGCTGTTCTCGTTCATCATTCTGGCGCATCGGAACGGCGGGCAGTTGATGGCTTCGGTGTCGAACGCCGTCATCGTGGTGATGTCCTGCGCGTTGACCAAGGTCGTGATGGTCGTGCCGCTCGCGATCCTGACCGCCTGCGATGCGCTCATCAACTTGCGCTGGCGCAGGCTGAGCCTGGCCCAGATCTGCTTCACCGCGGCCGCGACGGTCCTGATGGGCATCTATGTGACACGAACGCTGGCCATCTGGGGGGGCAGTTACTGGCACGCATTCGTTCCCGGTCCCGACATCCGGATCTGGCTGACCGATGGCAGGGATCATGACCTCGCGTCGCTGCTGATTGTCGCTGCGCGTGATCTGGGTTGGTGTGTCCTGGCCTATGCGGTGATCAAGGCCGGGCCTCCCCGTCTGGCAGCGGCCTATGTCGTGGCGATCACCGTCAACTTCGGCTATCCTTATCTGTTCCACACCACTGCAGTCTTTGCGCCGCTGCTCGTGGTCGCGACGTTGGCGCTTGAGCCGCACCGGTTCGAGCGTGTTCGGCATGTGCTGCTGCTTGGTGCGGTGCTCCTGCTGCCCTACCCGGTGCTGCGTGATTGGGCTGGCGTCCAAAGCGGGCTCGTCTGGGTGTTCTGCATCGGTCAGATCATCCTGGTTGCAACATCGACATCGACATCGACTGGGGCTGCGGCTGGGGCTGGGGCAGTGCCCCGCCCGTGGTTCGCGACCCGGATGCCTCTCATGACCGCCGCCCTGGCGGCGATGGCGCTGGCGGCGGTTGGCGGCGGCCTGGCGGTTGTCGATTCTGGCTGGCGGCAGGGCCGGGCCGACATCCTGACCGCGTCCATGCACGACATCTGGCACGCGGTCAGGCGCGAGACACCGGTCGATGCCCTGATCTTCACGGACCAGACCGGACCGGAGTTTCGCGTGGCAAGCGGCTGGAATTCCTATGTGGTGACAGGACACCGGCAGGTTTTCATCGCGTCATGGGTGACGAGCTTCCGGCGCTTCCGCGTTGATCCCGAAGCGAGGGCGGCGCGGCTTCAACAGAACGCCGACGTGCTGGACGGTCGCACGTCCCCCGATCAGGTTCCGGTAAGCCGCCCGTATGGCAGCTATTTCGCGGTGATCGCCGCTGGAAAAGCGCCGCCGCCGACCTTTCGACGCCTCCATGCCAACCAGGACTTCGTCCTCTACCGCATCGGGCAGTGAAGGCCGGGCCGCTGCGGGCAGAGGTGCCGCAGACGGTCCGGAACGAAGGGTCAAGGGTCAGGACTCAAGGGGCTGATCCCAGAATTTGACGGGCAATCCTTCCCGGCGAATGGAGCGAAGCGCGCTGGGCCGGATTTGACACGCGCGCGCCACCACATGACAGCGCAGGCGAGCAACGACGCCAGCAGTGCCAGCGCCGAAATGATCAGGCCATTGCGCTGCGCGTCGGGCCAGTAGGTGAAGACGATGCGCGACTCCCCTGCCGGCACCTCGATCGCCCGCGCAAACAGGAAGGCCTGGCGGATCGGCGCCTCGCGCCCGTTCACGCGCGCGCTCCAGCCCGGGTAGAAGTTGTCGGAGACAACAAGCCAACCGGCTTCCGGCATGGTGATCGAAACCTCGAGCCGATTGCCGAGATCGGCCTCGACACGCCCTGGCGTGATCGCTGGCGCCGACGTGTCGATGCGTATGACATGGCCGAGGCAGGCGCCCTCCGCAGGCGGGCCCGCGCGGATCGGCCCGAGTTGTCCGTTCACCGGTCCGACCCAGACCGTCCGGGACAGGTAGTCGGCGTGGATCTGCCCATCAGCAGCGCACAGCAGCATGTCTTCGATCTGGGTGTTCGACGCCTCGATCAAACGGGTGACGCCGTAGGCGCGCGGAAGCGCATCCTTGCGCTCATAGACCTGATAGTTGAGGCCGCTATGTGCCAGTTCATACGGGCCGTCCTTGTCGAGGACATGGCGCGAGATGATCCAGCGGGCTGCAAGCAGGGGCAACAGGGGAGAGTCGGCGCGCTCCGTCACCAGAGTGCCCGACGCACCGCGCCAGGGTGCCGGCCGGTCGCCGATCGCACGGAAGAAGCGCCAGAGCGTGCCCGGCATCAGGCTTGAATAGACATCGGCGGCGCGGAACTCGGGCCACCACGCCTTGGCGTTCAGATGCATCGTCGAGATCGCCCAATCGCTTTCGCCGGACAGGCCGGACTTCCGGCCATTGAAATCGAAGACCTGAATCACGCGCTCGTCATGGGTCGTTTTCTGGCGCAGGAAAGCGACCTCGCCTGTTTCTGGCAGCGGCTGCGCGGGCCCCAGATTGAAGAACGTGAAGAATGCCAGGAGCTCGATGGACAGCAGCATGCCGATCGCGCCACGGCGACCTGCCCCGCCCGGCTTCAGGGCGGCCGACAGGCCAAGGAAGCGGATCGCCGCGTAGATGATGGCGGCGACGGCGAAGGCGGAGGGAGCCAGGTGACTGGTCAGGGCTTGCGCGAACTCGGTGTACTCAGGCAGTTCCAGCCTGGTGGCGTAGATCCTGATGAACAGGAAGCCGATGCTGATGACCACCGCGCCCTGGATGAAGATCAGGACACGCGTTGCCAGCACGACCTCGCGCGTGGGCCGCCACCGCGGACGGTTCAGCGCGTAGCCGATCAGCACGGCGGCCAGGAACCCCCAGAAGAAGCTCACGCGAAAGAAGGCAAAGGTGTTCAGGATCGGCAGATGGGGTGCCAGCACCTGCTTGACCGGCGTCGAGAGGATGAAGATGCCCCCCAGTGTCGCGCCCGCAAGCCAGGGAATGGCCTTCAGGCGCGCATTGTCGCGCTGGACCAGGGACATCAGGATCAAGGGAAGCGCGACAATGCCGACATAGAAGAAAAACGAGAACGGTGCATTGAGGAACCCGTATTTCGAGGTCGCCGGACCCACCAGCAGGCCCCAGAGACTGCGCCAGGCGAAGGGATCGCTCCCGTATTCCGTGCCGCGATTCGACAGGCTGAGCATCTCGACGAAGGGCAGCAGCACGAACGCAAACAGCACCAGCCCCCAGATGATCGCGATCCAGAACCACAGGACGAAATGACCCAGGCGACGCAGCCGCTCCTCCGGCGCGCCATACACGCCGATCATGAAGCCCCAGGCGAACATCAGAAACGGAAAGAAGATGAAGTAGGCGACCGAGGATGTCGTCATCACCAGCAGCCAGCCGAACGCAAGCCCGAGGCCGGAGCGCAATCGCGGCCGGTCCAGCACCTTCTCGGTGAGCCAGATCAGCATCGGCAAGGCTTCGAGCGCCGTCGCCAGATGCGAGAAGCTGACCTCCATCACAAAAAGCGTGCCGCAGAAATAGACGCAGCAGGCGACAAGCGCCGGTCCCGGCGAGAAGCCCAGACGCTGCCGGAAGTACAAATACGCCACCACCATGTACAGGCTGCGGCTTGTCACCAGCATCGCCACATATGCGTCGAGCGGCGGCAGGACGAACCACCAGAGATTGCGGATGTCGTAAAGTTGCGTGATGCCGTCGCCAACGAGCGGCAGCCCCATGCCCAATTCCGGACCCCAGAGCGGCAGCATGCCCGCCGCCATGGCCCGGATCGCCTGCATTTTCATCGGGAGGGTCGCGCCAACGATGTCGATGAACAGGATGCGCGCAGAGCCCATCAGGTAAGGACCGACAAGAGGCATGGCGGCGACCAGCATGATGGCGACGATCTCCCGGCGCCTGACCCGTTCAGCGGCGGTCCATGCCTCGCGCGGCCTGGCCAGCAGGCTCCAGAACCGAAAGCGCAGCATTCGCCAGTTCTGGGAGGCCAATGCGATCTGGCTCTGGGACGACCAGGGGAGGGCGCGCGAAGCAACACTCATCAGCCGGTCCCTGGCTTCGAGCAGGGATTGACGGACGGCCTGCACGCGCGACACCGATGCGGCGCCGAACAGCAAGATCATGGCGATGCGCCAGACCAGCATCAGGCCCACAAAAGACGCCCCCACCAGGAGGCGGCCAAGCTGCAAGGCCTCCAGCGCCAGTGATGTCGCCGTCGCCAGATAGAGAGCCCGTCCCCTGACGAGCGCCACCAGATGGACGGCAATGATCGCCAGCCAGCCCGTCAGGCCGATCGCCAGCGGCAGATCAGCCTCGTAGACCCGCCCGTTCCAGCGCGGATCGCTGTTGTCGGAGGTCGAGAAGAAGAGATGTCCGTTCCAGTAGGAGAATGCGCCGCGACCCTGCTTGTAGACCAGGCTGTGCATGGCGTTGGCCGGACCAAGCGGCTGGCCATCCTCCAGCAACATCAGCCGCGAGGCTTTGCTGTCCCAGGAACTGTCATGGACCGCAACAACGGGAGACCACAGGGGCGGTCCAGTCCGTCGCGCATAGCTCTGCCCCTCGTGCGGGCGCATCTGCCCGGGCAGGAGCGTGATGCGGTAGGTCGGCTGGATGACCGAGAACAGCAATGCGGCCAGCGTCACCAGCCACAGGGTCCAGATGCCGCGCAACGACCATGCGGGGAGACGTCCAAGCAGGATCATCAGGAGGCGGCCAAGCCGCAAGGTCTCCATCGCCAGCCATGTCGCCGTCGCCAGATAGAAAGCCCGCCCCCTGACGAGCGCCACCAGATGAACGGCAATGATCGCCAGCCAGCCCGTCAGGCCGATCGCCAGCGGCAGATCGGCCTCGTAGACCCGCCCGTTCCGGCGCGGATCGCTGTTGTCGGAGGTCGAGAAGAAAAGATATCCTTTCCAATAGGAGAATGCGCCGCGGCCCTGCTCATAGACCAGGCTGTGCAAGGCATTGGCCGGGCCAAGCGGCTGGCCATCCTCCAGCAACATCAGCCGCGAGGCTTTGTTGTTCCAGGAATTGTCGTAAATCGCAACGACGGGAGACCACAGGGGCGCTCCAGTCCGTCGCGCATAGCTCTGCCCCTCGTGCGGGCGCATCTGCTCGGGCAGGAGCGTGATGCGGTAGGTCGGCTGGATGACCGAGAACAGCAATGCGGCCAGCGTCACCAGCCACAGGGTCCAGATGCTGCGGACCAACCATGCGGGGAAATGTCCAGGTATGGAGAACATGGTCTCAACAGGCCCCTCAACCCAAATTCGACATGATTGATGACTATCCAGGCGTCCTCCGACGCGTGTTGACTCAATCAGCGCGCGGTCAGAGTTCGAGGCGCTGTCATGGCCGTCGGCTTTGAGCGATGGGAAAGCGTGTGCCATAGGTCCATGGCCGCGCGCAAGTTTGGCGGCATGTTGCCCGCAGCGTTGATGCTGGCCGACGCAGACGCGCCACTTGTGCGCCACTTGCACGCCATTTGCGCACCACTTGGCATCTGTCTCCTGCCTGATCCTGGACCCGAAGGACCACACCTGGCTCAGCGCACGGGACGCGAAACCGGACGTTATGCATGACGTCCCTGCAACGACGTCCCTGCAACGACGTCCCTGTCCCGCCCGGGTGCTGGCCTTGAGGGCTGTCTCCCCCGCCGGTCACAGCTCGCCCTGAATGACATCCGTGGCAGATTCGCTCGAGGCATGGCCTGGTTCCCTGCAAGCGCGGCCTGGTTCCCTGCAGGCGCGGCCTGGTTCCCTGCAGGCGTGGCCTGGTTTTCCGGAAGGCGTGGCCTGGTTTTCCGGAAGGCGTGGCCTGGGCGCCGCCGACCGTTCCACACTGGTGTGGCCAACGGCTTTCGATTAGGAACGGACGCAGTCGCCTGCCGGCGTAACGCATTGAGGATTCATGAGCCTGCTTGTCCGCCGTACGCTCGACCCCAGAATGGTGTTTTCTGCGTTGCGAGAGGCCGCTGCCGTCATCGGCCTGCACCGCGAGCTGACTTACGAGATGACGCTTCGTGAATTGAAGGACCGCTATGCGGGCAATGCGCTTGGCGCGCTCTGGGCTTTCGCATCGCCATTGCTGATCCTGGGCGCCAATCTCTTCGCCTTTGTCTTCATCTTCCGCATGCGCATGGGCCCGGGCGACACGGGTCTTGGCTATACGGCTTTCGTGATGGCGGCGCTGGGCCCCTGGATCGCCATCCAGGATGCCCTGGGGCGCGCGCCTGCCGCCATCTGGGGAAGCGCCAACCTGGTCAAGCAGATCGTCTTTCCCAACGAGATCCTGCCGTTGAAGGTCGCCCTCGCCAGCCTGCCAAGCCTGGCCGTCGGACTTGGCATTGCGGTCATGCTCGCCTTCGCGAATGGCACGGCGAGCCTGTTTGGCCTGGGCGTCCTCCTGCCACTGGCGATCCTGGCGTTTCTGTTCATCATCACGGGGCTCGTCTATCTCCTCGCAGCGATCGGCGTCTTCATCCGTGACCTCAAGGACGTGATGGCCGTGCTGCTGTCGATCGGCATGTTCGTCCATCCGGTCTTCTATGTGCCGGGCATGGCTCCGCGCTGGCTGGAGCTCGCCTTCAACATCAGCCCGCTGACGCCGCTGATCGCCTGTTTCCGGGATGCGCTGATCCACGGCGCCGTCACGGGCCCGTGGCACTGGCTTGCGTCTGCTGCGCTGGGCGTCCTGCTGTCCTCCTTCGGCTGGCGCATCTACCGCATGCTGAAACCGACCTTCGGGAACGTGCTATGAGCGATGTGTCCATCCGCATCGCCGGTCTCAACAAGACCTACCGTGTCTGGAACAACGCGAGGGACATGCTGGTCGAAGCATTCCTGGGCCGCCGCCGCCACACCGAACTGCACGCCCTGCGCGATGTCGCCTTCGAGGTGCCACGCGGCTCGGTCGTCGGCATCATGGGACGCAACGGGGCGGGCAAGTCGACATTGCTGCGCATCGTGGCCGGCACCCTGGACGCCACCTCGGGCGCCGTCGAGGTGCACGGCCGCGTCTCGGCGATCCTGGAGCTCGGCACCGGCTTTCATCCCGAATACACGGGCCGCGAGAACGTGTTCCTGGGCTGTCTTTGCCTTGGGCTCAAGCGACGCGAAATCGTCGAGCGCTTCGACGAGATCGTTTCGTTCGCCGAATTGTGGGATTTCATCGACCGGCCCTTCCGCACCTATTCCAGCGGCATGCAGGCCCGGCTTACCTTTGCGGTCGCGACATGCGTCGATCCCGATATCCTGATCGTTGACGAGGCGCTGGGCGTCGGCGACGCGCGCTTCCAGCTGAAATCTTTCGAGCGGATCCGCGACTTCAAGCGACGCGGGAAATCCATCCTGCTCGTCAGCCACAACCTGAACCAGCTGGTGTCGGTGTGCGACCACGCCGTGCTGCTCGATGCTGGCCGGGTCATCGAGCAGGGAGACCCCAATTTCGTCGCCAAGCGATATCACGAGATGCTGTTCTCCGCGCCGACGCTCGCCGAGGCCGAAGCCGA
>JANMMX010000461.1:0-2820 GCA_031373605.1 Allobosea sp.
GCGGCGGCCGAAGAGCTTCTGCAACAGCGCGCTCTTGCCAGCAGCGACCAGCCACGCGGCAACATAGATCGCGACCGAAACGCCCAGCCAGATCAGGACAAGCACGACCTGCGTGGCATCACCCGCCAGATCGGCGATCCAGCCGAGCCCGACAATGCCCGCCAGGCTCTCGACGGTGCCTTCCAGCGCCATCACGATCCAGTAAAGGACCAGCGCGAGCAGGCTCCAGAGACCAACGACCAGCGTTGCACCCACCATATAGAGCAACTTCATGAGCGGCCCCTGCCCTTCGGCTGGCCGGCGACAACCTCGATGACAGGCGCGTCCGCCCGCCCGATATAGCTCTCGACAATGCGCATGTTGCGTTCATTGGCGCGGAAGACGAGATCGAACAGGTCACCGATGAACGGCACAGAGCCGACGACTGCGTCGATGCTGCTGTTGGCTGCCATGCGCACCAGCGCGTGGTTGGGGACGCCGAGCTTTTGTGCATCGCGGATCAGCACGGCAGAGACGCACAGCATCACCATGTCGCCCGCGACCGGCACCGCGCCGATGACCGCATCAAGCCCGAGCTTCACATCTGTGCCCGGCACGCGAATGGCCGTGTCCGTCAGCCGCGAAATCAGCGCGATGCGCTTCACCCGTGCCTGATAGTCATCGACCGCGTGGAACGCACCCGACCCCGCCACACCTGAAACGCTCACATCATCCTCCCGATCCTCGCCAGCGCGTGAGATCGTGATTCAATTGTGGCAATTCAAGTGCAGGGACGTCGCCTTATCTACATGAAAAATCAGCGAAATCAGCCGCGCCCGACGAACGGCATCTTGGTCGCCATCACTGTCATGAACTGAACATTGGCCTCCAGCGGCAGGCTGGCCATGTGCAGCACGGCATTGGCGACGTTCTGCACATCCATGACGGCCTCGATCTCGATGCGGCCATCGGCCTGCGGCACGCCCTTGGTCATCTTGGCCGCCATCTCGGTCAGCGCATTGCCGACATCGATCTGCCCGCAGGCAATGTCATATTTGCGGCCATCCAGCGAGGTGGAGCGCGTGAGGCCCGTGATGGCGTGCTTGGTGGCCGTATAGGGCGCCGAGCCCGGGCGCGGTGCATGGGCCGAGATCGAGCCATTGTTGATGATGCGGCCGCCACGCGGGCTCTGGTCCTTCATCAGGCGGAAGGCTTCCTGCGTGCAATAGAACGGGCCCGACAGGTTGGTGTCAAGCGAGGCTTTCCAGTCTTCGATCGAGATGTCCTCGATGGGGCCGCCGCGCGAGACGCCGGCATTGTTGAACAGCACATCAAGCCGCCCGAAGCGCGCCTTGGTCGCAGCAAACAACGCCTGCACCGAAGCCGGATCCGTCACATCGGACGAGACGCACAGTGCCTGGGATGCCGGCGCGCCCGACTTGGCGAGCGTCTCCTCCAGCGCTTCCATGCGGCGACCGGTAAGGACGACACGATAGCCGTCTTTCAGGAAGGCGATGGCAGTGCATTGGCCGATGCCTGATCCGGCACCCGTGATGAGCGCCACCTTGTTGTGTCCGGACATGTAAAGTCTCTCCCTGATGCCGTGTTCTGTTCTTGCAGCATGATTGGCATCTCAACACGGCACGATCAATGCCGCACACGGGATGACGGGATGCAAAAAACGGGCGCTGCATCCAATACCGGAGCGCGCGAGTAACGACATCAGACCCAACACTGGAGTGATGAACATGCGCCTGCCGAACCCGTTCCTTTTTGCCTCAACTGCCCTTGTTGTCGGCATCACAATTGCCGGCCTGACAATCACCAAAGCTCAGGAAAGCTATGAGAGCTGGCCGCCGCTGGTGAACCCCTTCCCCAGCACGGGCGGCGGCGGCGTCATGATTGGCGGCTACGATCCTGTCGTCACCGGCGACAAATGCAACACGGCTTTCACTGCGACAGGGCCGGACGGCGTGGTCAATCACGCCAGCGTCTCCTTCGATGCGGTGCCGACGCAGGGCGGCATCCTCTGCACCAACGGCAAATGGCGCACCCGCGATGGCTCGGCGGAAGGCACCACGCCCTTCCGCGTCTTCATCACTAAGGATGGCAGCAAGCGCGCGAGCCCGTGAGGGGCGCGCGGTCAACTTCGCGTTGCCGAAACGCTCAGGCGTTTGAACTGCCTAGCCGTCATGGTCGGGCTTGTCCCGACCATCCACGCCTGCCCTCGTTGTCACATAAAAAAACGTGGGTGCTTGGGACAAGCCCGAGCATGACGTCGTTGCTTGTTGGTGCAAGCTAAACCCGAATCCGGCTTACTTTGCCGCCAGCAGCTTCTTGTACTTCTCGATTTCGACCGGAACGATCTTTGCCACCTGCTCGGGCGAAAGCTCGTCTGCTGGCGGGATCACCGAAGCCAGTTGGTCGAATCGCGTCTTGATGGCGTCTGTCGCCAGAGCCTGCCGCAGAGCCGCGTTAAGGCGCGCGATGATGGGCTGCGGCGTGCCCTTGGGGGCAAACAGCGCGTTCCAGCCCTGTGCCTGGAAGCCGGGCAGCCCTGCCTCAGCCGAAGTTGGCACATCCGGCAGGCTGGCAATGCGGGCCGGTGTCGCGACCACAAGCGCGCGCACCTTCTGTCCCTGGATTGCGCCAGAAAGCGAGGTCGCTGCATCGCAGACGCCATCAATCTGACCGCCCATCACATCATTCAAAGCCGGGCCAGCGCCGCGATAGCCGACGAGCGCAACATCAACCTTGGCAGCCTCGATGAACTGCTGGCAGATGAGGTAGTTGGACGAGCCAACGCCCGCATGGCCAAGCGTGACCTTGCCGGGGTTCTTC
>JANMMX010000466.1:0-4756 GCA_031373605.1 Allobosea sp.
GCCAATGCGAAGATGCACAAGGACATGGCGATCAGGTTCAGCGGCAATGCCGACGCCGATTTCGTGCGCGGCATGATCCCGCATCACCAGGGCGCGGTCGATGTCTCCGAAATCGTGCTGAAATTCGGCAAGGATGCCGAGGTGAAGAAGCTGGCCACGGAAATCATCGCGGCCCAGAAGACCGAGATCACCCAGATGCGCGCCTGGCTCGCGAAGAATCCGAGCCCGGCTCCCGGCCACGGGGCGGCCATGGCGACCAAGGCCTATGACGACATCAATGCCCGGATGCACAAGGACATGAACGTGCCCCTCACCGGCAATGCCGACCGTGATTTCATTGCCGGTATGATCCCTCACCACGAGGGCGCGGTCGAGATGGCCAAGGTGCTGCTGCGCCATGGTGCCGACCCTGAGCTGCGCAAGCTGGCGCAGGACGTGGTGCGCGGCCAGAGCGCCGAAATCGTCATGATGATCGGCTGGCTGCGGGACAATGGCGGCTGAACACAGCAAGGTCGCTCCGGCAAGGTCCGACTCCCGCAAGATCCGACTCCGGCAAGATTCTGCCACCGCAAGGTCTTGCTCCGGCAAGACCTTGCCCAGTCCTTTTTCGTCATAGCAGGAACGCCATGTCCAAGATGACCAGCCGATTTGCCGCCGCCATGCGGCGTGCCGCCGGGGCGACGCGCGCGTTCAACGTGTTCGGTGCCACCCGCATCATCCAGAAGGCACTCGCCGGCAGCCTCGGCACGAAAAGGGCAGGCAAGAGGCCAACTGCGGAAAAGAGGCCAACTGCGGAAAAGGCGAAGAGCGCGCGCGCGGCCAGCGACAGGCAGCGCGCGGACACGCTGGCCAGACTGCCTGCCACAGCTTCTGCCAAGGTTCCTGCCGAGGTTCCTGCCAAGGTTCCTGCGAAGACAGTTGCCAAGACGGCGGCCAAGACTGCTGCCGAGCCCAAGGCGCAGGCCGGCACCGGGGTGGTGCGTCCCTTCCGGCGTCCACTGGGCGAGGTGCTCGAGACGCTGCGGGGCCTGTCCGCCTTCACGCGCAGCCTGCCCGGCCAGAGCGGGCCGCTTTCGCCGCGCCAGACCCCTTTGCCCGATCTGCCGAAAGGCGCGAGCTTTGCCTCACGTTCCTTCACCAGCACGGCTGGCACGCGGGCCTTCAGGCTCTATGTGCCCGCCTCGGCGCCGGAAAAGCCTGCGGGGCTCATCATCATGCTCCATGGCTGCACGCAGGGTCCGGAGGATTTTGCCGCAGGCACCAACATGAATGCCTTCGCCGAAGAACACCGGCTGCTGATCGCCTATCCGGCGCAGACACGGGGCCACAATGCCTCATCCTGCTGGAACTGGTTCGAGCCTGGCCATCAGGTCCGGGATGCGGGCGAGCCGGCGATTCTGGCCGGCCTGACCCGCAAGCTCGTCAAGGAGTTCGGCATTGACCGGGACCGGGTGTTCGTTGCCGGCCTCTCGGCCGGCGCGGCCATGGCGGTCATTCTGGGCAAGACCTATCCTGATCTCTATACTGCGGTCGGCGTGCATTCCGGCCTGGCCTACCAGTCGGCGGGCAATGTCATGTCGGCTTTGTCTGTCATGCGCGGCCAATCCGGCTCCGGCCTGTTTGGCGCGCCGGCGTCCACTGGACCCAGTTCGGATGCCGACGCGAAACCGGTGCGCACCATCATCTTCCATGGCAGTGCCGACCGCACGGTTCACCCCTCCAATGCGCAGCGCATTGCCGAGGCGGCCATGCCTGCCGTCAAGCGAGCGAGAAAGAAAAGCGCGGCAGGCTCCAGCAATGGCCGCCACTTCACCCAGACCATAGTGGCAAACGAGAATGGCAGCCCGCAGATCGAGAGCTGGCTCATTGACGGGGCTGGCCATGCCTGGTCCGGCGGCAAGGCATCGGGCAGCTATACCGACGCCAAGGGGCCGGATGCCTCCCGCGAGATGGTGCGGTTCTTCCTGCAGGCGAAATGACACGGGCTGTCTGGCTGGCGATGGAACAAGTCAGCCGGCCGGACGTTCGAGTGGGAGATTGGCTTGCGCGCGTCACCGCAGAGGCACGCCGTCGCGAACGTCCCGGAGGACACCATCATGCAGAAGAAGACCACGCAGGAAACCATCAAGGTTCAGGAAACCATCAAGGTCGAACGCAAATACGAGTCGAAGGGCCGCCCTGTCGTCACCGGCCAGCCTGAAGCGCTCGCGACATTTGCTGCCTCCGCCCGGAATGACGGCAGCAAGCCTGAAAACATCGGCCTTGAGGCGACGACCGAGACAACCGCCATCGCCACCAATCTTGGCGACAAGCATGATGCGGCCACCAAGGTGCTGCGCGAAGGCGTCCTCGGCACCGATCAGGGCTCGGATCAGGCGATCGACAGGCTGCCGGACCGTGTCTCCGGGAAAAAGCCGGCAGGCTGACGGCCAGTCGCTGGAACCTTGTGGCCTCTGCAAGGTTGTTCCCGAAGACGCACAAACCGGAGTTTCAGATATGGCCGCTGCCCCCAAAACCCTCGACGACATGTTCCATGACATGCTCAAGGACGTTTATTACGCTGAAAAGCAGATCCTGAAGGCCTTGCCGAAAATGGCCAAGGCCGCGCAGTCGCCCGAGCTGAAGGCGGCCTTCTCCGCGCACAAGACCGAGACTGAGGCGCAAGTCGAGCGCCTGTCCGATGTGTTCGAGATGCTTGGCAAGCCGCCGCGCGGCAAGACTTGCGACGCCATCCTCGGCATTCTCGAGGAGGGCAAGGCGGTGATGGAAGACTATGCCGACAGCCCCGCGCTGGATGCCGGCCTCGTGGCCTCGGCGCAGGCCGTCGAGCATTACGAGATCGCGCGCTATGGCACGTTGCGGGCCTGGGCCCTCGAGCTCGGCATGAAGGAGGCTGCGGACCTTTTCGGCGCGACGCTGACCGAGGAATCCAAGGCCGACGAGGCGCTCTCGATGCTCTCGTCATCAGCCAACAAGACGGCGCTCTCCAAGGCCGCCTGAATTCTGCACGCACTTCCCCCCAGACTGGCTCCGGCAAGGTCTGGCTCCGGCGCGGTCTTGCCTTCGCAAGACCGCGCCGGAGCTTTTTTTGTCACAGCAGGAACGCCATGTCCGACACCACATTCGACGCCGACACGACCGTGCAGGACGACTTGCGCGGCGGCTCGCCACCCTGGCTGGCGGGCCATGCGCGCCCGCCGCGCAAGGCGCTCGAGCAGAACATGCGCTGCGACATCCTGATCGTGGGTGCAGGCATCACCGGATCGCTGATGGCGCAGCATCTCACCAGCCTTGGCCACAAGGTCTGCATCATCGACCGCGAGCGCCCTGGCTTCGGCAGCACGGCGGCCAGCACCGCGATGCTGCAATGGGAAATCGATTGCCCGCTGGCGGAACTGACCGGCTTCTATGGTTTCGAGCGGGCGGCCAACATCTATCATCGCAGCCTCCAGGCCGTCACGGGGCTGAAATCGCTCGTCGGGTCATTGGGGCTGAGCTGCGCATTCCGGGACCGGAGCTCGCTCTACATGGCAGGCGAAGGCACGACCTCGCGCGAGTTGCTGGAAGAGCACGCGCTTCGCCAGCGCGCCGGCCTGCCCGGCGCCTATCTCGACCACCCCACCCTGATGCGCGTGTTCCGGTTTGACCGCGAGGCCGCGATTCTCTCGCCAGGTTCGGCGGATGCCGACCCGCTGCGCATGTCCCACGAGCTGATGGCCTCGGCTGTCAGCCAGGGTGCGCTGATGTTCGACGCCGACGCCGTGAGCTACAACGCGGGAGGTCACGGCGTGACAGTCGGGCTCGACAATGGCTGCGAGATCGAGGCCGGGCGCGTGGTGCTGGCCACAGGCTATGTCATGCCGGATTTCGTCAGGACCGACCTGCACAAGACGGCCTCGAGCTGGGCCATCGCCACGCCTCGCCAGGACCCGGCGGTGCTCTGGCGCGATGGCGTGCTGATCTGGGAAGCATCTGAGGATTATCTCTATGCGCGCACCACCGCCGACAACCGCATCGTGATTGGCGGCGAGGATGATGACAGCATCACCGACCCGCAAGCCCGCGATGCGCTGATGCCGGCCAAGGCCGCGACCATCCTGAAGAAGTTGGCAGTGCTTTGTCCGCGCGCCATCGCAACGGCGGACCATGTCTGGTCCGGCGCCTTTGGCGAAACCGAGGACGGGCTGCCATTGATTGGCGAGGTGCCGGGCCACCCGCGCATCTTTGCCGCCTATGGCTATGGCGGCAATGGCATCACCTTCAGCTTCCTCGCCTCGCGCCTGATTGGCCGGATGATCTCTGGCCAGCGCGAGCCGTGGTATGACGATCTGGCGCTTGATCGTCCCCGCCCCGTGGCGTGACGCCCCGGCATCCGCCCCGGCGACAGAAACAAATTGTCACCAGGCAGGCGCCGGACGGGAACCATCGCGCGCCGCAGACGTTTCCCCTGAGAGCCGGAACAGCCGCGAGCGGCCATTCTGGCAAAGCCCATCTCAAGGAGACACGCCATGTACAAATCCCTTTCCGTTGCGCTGGCCATTGGCGCTGCATCTGTCGGTGCAGCACTGGCCCAGCAGCCGCCGGCCAATCCCAATGCGCCATCCAACCCGGCGGTCACCAGCCCGTCCGCGCCTTCGGCCACGCTGCCGGCACCCGGCGCCAACAGCTTCACCGAGAACCAGGCCAAGGCCCGCCTCGAGAACCAGGGCTTCACCGGCGTTGTCGGCCTGATGAAGGATGCTGACGGCATCTGGCG
>JANMMX010000038.1:0-5445 GCA_031373605.1 Allobosea sp.
ATGGCGCAGCTGGCCTTCAAGGATCCCGCCCGTCTGGCGCCAAAAGCCGCCTTCGCCCAGCTGCGTGGTCTTTTGCCGCTGCCAGCCGCCGGATCACAAATCCGTGCGTATGGCGCAGCCGATGCCGCGGGAGGCCCGGCACGCGGACTTTCGCTCGAAACGCGGCCAAAAGCGCTGGTTTCTGCCCCGACTGATGCCTGGGTGGTCTATGCGGGGCCATTCCGGTCGTTTGGACAACTCTTGATCCTGAACGCTGGCAACGGCTACTATATCCTCCTTGCCGGCATGCAGCGCATTGATGTGACGCTGAACCAGTTTGTGCTGGCTGGCGAACCTGTTGCAGTGATGGGCGAAACAGCCGACAGTGCGGCAGTGATGATTGGCTCCGGTGATGGCAACCCGGTGCTCTATGTCGAATTTCGGAAAGACGGCACACCCGTTGATCCGGGGCCATGGTGGGCGAAGTCTCAAGGCGAAAAGGTTCGCGGATAATGCGCAAGATTTCTTTGATTCTGGCAGGTGCGCTGGTCGGCGCCGGTCTGACGGCAGCCGTGACACAGACGCGGCTCCTGTCCTCGACCAGCGCGCTCGCGGCCTCGGCCGAGACCTACCGCAACCTCAACCTCTTCGGTGACATCTTCGAGAAGATCCGCACCGACTATGTCGAGAAGCCGAACGAGGCCAAGCTGATCGAAGCGGCCGTCAATGGCATGCTCGCCTCGCTTGATCCGCATTCCGGCTATCTCGATCCCAAGAGCTTCCGCGACATGGACATCGACATGCGCGGCCAGTTTGGCGGCCTTGGCATCGAGGTCACGATGGAAGAGGGCATCCTGAAGGTTGTCACCCCCATCGACGAGACGCCCGCCCAGAAGGCCGGCATCATGACCAATGACATGATCCGCGAGATCGATGGCGATGCCGTGCAGGGCCTGACCCTCACGCAGGCCGTCGAGAAGATGCGCGGTCTGGTCAACACGCAGGTCAAGCTCAAGATCGAGCGGCCCGGCTTCAAGGACCCGCTCGAGTTCACGCTGACGCGCTCCAACATCGTGGTGCCAGCCACCCGCGCCCGTGTCGAAGGCGAGACTGTGGGCTATCTGCGCGTGTCCACCTTCAGCGAGCAGACCTTTGATGGCCTGAAGAAGGGCATCGAGAAGACCACCGCCGACATCGGCGCTGACAAGGTCAAGGGCTACATCATCGACCTGCGCAACAACCGTGGCGGACGTCTCGACCAGTCGGTGCTGGTCTCGGATGCGTTCCTTGATCGCGGCGAGATCGTCTCGACACGTGGTCGCAATGCCGAGGAAACCCAGCGTTTCAACGCCAAGATGGGCGATCTGACCAAGGGCAAGCCGGTGGTGGTGCTCATCAATGGCGGCTCGGCCTCGGCGGCCGAGATCGTGGCCGGTGCCCTGCAGGACCACAAGCGCGCCACCGTGATGGGCACGCGCTCCTTCGGCAAGGGGTCCGTGCAGACCATCATCCCGCTGGGGGCCAATGGTGCACTGCGCCTGACGACAGCGCGGTATTACACGCCGTCCGGCACCTCGATCCAGGCCAAGGGCATCAACCCGGACATTGAAGTGCTGCAGGATGTGCCGGAAGATCTGAAGGCCCGCTTCGAGGTCAAGGGCGAAGCGGCGGCCAAGGGCCACCTGAAGGCAGGCGATGGCAAGGAAGAGCGCCCCGCTTCGTCGTCCTATATTCCGCCGGACCCGACCAAGGACAAGCAGCTGATCGCCGCCCTTGAGCACATCAAGGGCGTCAAGAAGGATGCTGCAGCGCCTGCTCCGGCACCTGCTGCTCCCGCCATTCCCGGCGCGCCAAAAGCGAACTGACACGGTCGAGGGGCGCAATGCCCCTCGACGGACCCGCCTCCGCACGCCAAGACTGGTGGGGCGGGCCGGTGATTCGGGTTCGCGTCGATCAAGGGGGAGCTGACGGCCCGTGGCCGAGGCGCTTTCATCCGAGCTGAACAAGCCGTTGGGGCAGGACAAGCCACAGCGCCCGAGGCGGCCCTATGGCCGCTGGCTTGCCTATGGCGTGGCGACGACGACCGGGATCACTCTTGCAGGGCTTGGCTTGTTCTCGGCTCTCGTCAGCAATCCCGATGGTGGCCAGCCCGTGGCTTCTGCCCGCATCGAGACGAAATCTGCTTCGCCAGTCGTTGCCGCTGCACCGGCGGAGCCGACCCCTGTTGCGTCAGAGCCGCGACGTGCCACGACCGCTGCGGAAATGGAGGCCGAGTCCGGCGTCACGGTCGTGCGCTCCGGTGCCGAAGCGCCATCGGCCGTCGTCATTCGTGTGCCGGATGCACAGGGCGCAGTGAAACTCGCGCCTTCGCCCGACCGTAGGCTGATCGAGCGCTCGCGCCACGGCCAGTTGCCAAAGATTGGCGAGGACGGAGCGACTGCCGCGCAGGTTTATTCCCGCCCCGTCATTCAGCCCGCAGGCACAAAACCTGCTGGGCGTATCGCCATCCTTGTTGGCGGGCTCGGCATCAGCGCCAGCGCGACTGCCGATGCCATCGCCAGGCTGCCGGGGCCGATCTCCTTTGCCTTTGCGCCCTATGGTGGCGAGCTGGAGCGCAGCGTCGCCAGGGCCCGCAGCGAGGGCCATGAGGTCTTTCTGCAACTGCCCATGGAACCCTTCGACTATCCAGACAACGATCCAGGGCCCCACACCTTGCTGACGGGCCCGCGCGCCAGCGAAAACATCGAGCGGTTGCATTGGTCCATGGCGCGCTTCACCGGATATGTCGGCATCGTCAATTTTCTTGGTGGCCGCTTCACCGCAGACGAGGCGGCGCTGCAACCCGTCATCACCGAATTGGCCGGGCGCGGCCTGATGCTGGTTGATGACGGCTCGTCCGCCCGCAGCTTGCTGGGCAGTGGCACTGGCCGCGCGCCCGTGGCGAAGGCCGATCTTGTGATCGACGCCACGGTGCGGGCTGACGCCATCGACAGGGAGCTGGCGCGGCTGGAAACGCTGGCGCGCGAGAAAGGCCTTGCCATTGGCAGCGCCACCGCCCTGCCCATGACGGTCGATCGCATCGCGCGCTGGTCGAGGACGCTTGAGGCCAGAGGCATCCTGCTGGTGCCGGTCAGCGCCACGGCCCGGCGCGGGCCTGCGACCACGGGCTCGATCCGGTGAGCAAGACAGCCGCAGCGCCGCCCGCAGGCTATCGTCCTTGCGTGGGCCTGGCATTGTTCAACGCAGATGGTCTCGTCTTCATCGGGCAGCGCGCCAACAAGAAGCTGCGCGAGCACGTGGCGGCCGGTCATGAGTGGCAAATGCCGCAAGGTGGCGTTGATCCCGGCGAAGACCTGATGGCAGCAGCCCTGCGCGAGCTTGCCGAGGAAACCGGCGTGACCTCGGTCTCCCTTCTGGCTGAGGCGCCGGGCTGGATCAGCTATGACCTGCCGACAGACATCGCGAAAGAGGCCTGGAAAGGCCGCTACAAGGGGCAGGCGCAGAAATGGTTTGCCTTCCGTTTCGAGGGTGACGAGCGCGAAATCAACGTGCTGAGTCCGCCAGGCGGACACAAGCCGGAATTCGACGCCTGGCGCTGGGCCGCACTTGCCGAGACACCGGCCCTGATTATCCCGTTCAAGCGCCCGGTTTATGAGCAGGTGGCGCAGGTTTTTGCGCCATTCGCCGCAAAAACAATTTAGCCGACGACAGATTTCTGTCACACAAACGATACCTTCGTGCTTATTGTTGATCCATGGTCGATTCTGTCATCAGGCTTCATCAATCCGTGCTCGCGGCCCGCGGGCGCGACCCGGCATTCTCACGCACCGCCAAGCTGGCGAGCGAAGGGATGGCCAAGATGGCCAAGAAGCTGGCCGAAGAAGCGGTCGAGGTTGGTCTAGATGCCGTGCAGGGCAACCGCGACGCGGTCATCCTCGAAAGTGCTGACCTGCTCTACAACCTCGTGGTTCTCTGGACCGAAGCAGGCATTGCGCCTGATGATGTCTGGCGCGAGATGGACCGCCGCGAGCAGCTCTATGGCATCGCCGAAAAACTGCCCAAGCAGCGGGGGCCGAAAGCAGTTGCGGGCCCGGTCACCCTGTCGTTGTCTGCCGATGAAGCCGTGCAGGCTGCCGTCAAGCGCGATGATTGAGCTTTCCTGATCGGCCTGATTGCGGCTAGCTTCAGAGCAGTCACCGCAAGCCTTCGCGGCAGACAGCCAGAGGACATCATGCCAGCCCGTGCCAACCTCCAGATCAATCCGCAGCGCCTCTGGGATTCGCTGCAGGAAACTGCCCGCTTCGGCGGCAATGCCAAGGGCGGCATCTGCCGCCTGACGCTGTCGGAGGAGGACCGGCAGGTGCGCCATTGGTTCAAGGTGCAATGCGAGGCGCTTGGCTGCACGGTGAGCATCGATGATTGCGGCAACATGTTCGCCCGTCGCGCCGGCCGCCGCAACGACCTGGCCCCCATCGCGATGGGCTCGCATCTTGACACGCAGCCGACAGGCGGCAAGTTCGATGGCGTCCTGGGCGTGCTGGCGGCGCTTGAGGTGCTGCGCACGATGCATGAGCTCGAATACCAGACAAATGCACCGCTCGAGGTCATCAACTGGACCAATGAGGAAGGCTCGCGCTTTGCGCCCGCCATGCTCGCTTCAGGCGTCTTTGCAGGCGCCTTCACGCGCGACTATGCCGCAAACCGGCAGGACCGTGACGGCAAGAGCTTTTCCGATGCGCTCGACGCCATCGGCTATCGTGGCGAGGAAGGCACAGGCCAGCGCAAGCTGGGAGCCTTTTTCGAGTTGCACATCGAGCAGGGTCCGATCCTGGAAGCAGAAGAGCGCATGATCGGCGTCGTCACCGGCGTGCAGGGCGTGCGCTGGTATGAGGTGACGGTGACCGGCCAGAGCGCCCACACCGGCGCCACCCCCATGCACCTGCGCCGCAACGCGCTGCTGGGCGCAGCCCGCATGGTGGAAGCCATCAACACCATCGCTGCAGACCATGGCCCGCTGGCCGTCGGCACGGTGGGGCTGATGGAGGTGCGCCCCAACTCGCGCAATGTCGTGCCGGGCGAGGTGTTCTTCTGTGTCGACCTGCGCCATCCCGATGATGCTGTCATCGACAGGATGGAAGCTGCGTTTCGACAAGCGCTCGCGGACATCCTGACTCCGCTGAAGCTGGACTTCACCGAGGCCTGCATCTGGCAGAACCCGGCGGTGCATTTCCATCCTGACCTGATCGCCAGTGTCCGCAAGGGCGCGGCGCAGGCGGGGCACGCCATGCGTGACATCGTCTCGGGCGCCGGACACGACGCGGCCTATATCGCGCGCGTTGCTCCCACGACGATGATCTTCGTGCCGTGTGAAGGCGGCATCAGCCACAACGAGGCCGAGGCCACCACGCTGGAACAATGCGCGGCAGGCGCACAGGTGCTGATGAACGCCGTGCTGGACTATGATGG
>JANMMX010000096.1:0-8741 GCA_031373605.1 Allobosea sp.
CCGAAACCTGCTCACTGCGATTGCCGCCGTCATTGCATCATGGGTTGTGTCACCCGCGATGGCGCAGGGCCAGCTCAACATGATCTGCGCACCGCAGATTGAGTGGTGCCAGGGCCTCGCCAATGCCTTTGGCCGAGAAACCGGCATTCAGGTCGCAGTGACGCAAAAATCAACCGGTGAAATCCTGGCGCAGGTGCGGGCGGAAAAGGACAATCCACGCATCGACATCTGGTTTGGCGGCACCACCGACCCGCACCTGATTGCTGCGGAGGACAACCTGACAGTTGCTTACACGTCGCCGCGCATGGGTGAACTGAGGCCATGGGCGATCCGCCTGCATGAGCAAAGCAAGGGCCGCGCAGTCGGCATTTCGATTGGCGCGGTCGGTTTCGGCCATAACAAGGAGTTGCTGGCCAAAAAGAGCATGCCCGCTCCTGCCAGCTGGGCCGATCTGCTCAAGCCCATCTATAAGGGCGAAATCCAGATGGCGAACCCGAACTCGTCAGGCACAGCCTACATCGTCATTGCCACGCTGGTGCAGCTGATGGGTGAGGAGCAAGCCTTCGATTATCTCAAGAAGCTGCATCCCAACATCAACGCCTATACCCGTTCTGGTGTCGCCCCGATCAAGGCCGCAGCCCGCGGAGAAACCGGAATCTCGATCTCCTTCGTGATGGACATTGTGACCGAACAGACGGCGGGTTTCCCGGTCGGCTACACCTATCCGTCTGAAGGCACCGGCTTCGAGGTCGCTGGCCTGTCGATCATTCGCGGCGCGCGCAACCTGTCCAGCGCGCAGCGCTTTTATGAATGGTACATGACGCCGGCAGCACAGGCCCTTGGCGCGTCCTTCAACCAGTTTCACTATCCGGCCAACCTGAAAACAGTTGTCGACCCGCGCGTGCCCGATGTCGCTTCGGTCAATCTGGTGAATTACGATTTTGCCAAATACGGGACGTCAGCCGAGCGTCGCCGCCTGCTGGCCAAGTGGGATGCTGAAATCGGTTCGCTGCCGAGATAGTTTGCTGGAATGGTGGGCCGCACTGATCCTGCCAGATACGACGACCGGAGCAGCCTATGTCCGCCATCACGCGACCTGAGCCCCGAATCGACCCCGCCATCTGGTGGTGGCTGGCGGCTGCGGTGGGTGTGCTGCTGGTGCCATGGCACATGCAGCAGGATGGCATGCGCCTTGGCGGCATCCTTGCGCTTTTCGCTGGTGACGCTGATGCGGCCAGTGCGCTCGGCCAGTCTCTGTTCCACAAGCGGTTCTGGTTCTGGCCGGTCATCGCGGCGCTGGCTGTCGCTCTGGCCGCCTTCAGACCGGGGCTGGACCGGCGCGGGCGTGGCAATCTCCTGCTCGTGGCAGGGCTTGGCGGCCTCATCGCCATCATTGCGCAAGGCTGGTTCATCGGTGTGCGCGGCTGGAGCTATCCGTTTCTGGAGCGGGCCTTCGGCGATCTTGGCCAGCGCCAGTTCGGCATTGGCTGGGGTGGGGCCATCGCCTTTTCCTCCTTCGCTGCGCTGACCACGACAGCGCTGGCCTTGCGCGGGCTGTTTGGCGGGGATCGCTTTGTCGCGGGCTGCGTCGGGTTGCTCATCGCCTCGATCACGCTGTTCACAGTCTGGCCTGTCGTGACCATTCTAGGCCAGGCGTTGCGGCCACCTTCCGACATGACGATGGCTGCTGCCTTCATGGATCGCATGTTCCATCCCAAGATATGGGGACTCGCCTGCGTCTATTCCGGCTCGTCCTGCGGCGTCGCCTGGAACACGCTGATGCTTGGCATTTCAACCGCCACAGCCTGCACTGTGCTCGGTCTTGCTTTTGCGCTGGTGGTGACGCGCACCGGCTTTCGGCTGAAGAAGCCATTGCGGCTTCTCACCGTGCTGCCAATCATCACGCCCCCCTTCGTGATCGGCCTTGGCCTGATCCTGATCTTTGGGCGCTCGGGCCTCATCAACCAATGGGTGGCGGCGCTCACCGGTGTCGAGCTTGGCCGCTGGATCTATGGTTTCAATGGTGTGTGGCTGGCGCAGGTCTTCTCTTTCACACCAACTGCATTCCTTGTGCTGATAGGCGTGGTGCAAGGCATCTCGCCCACCATGGAAGAGGCCTCGCAAACCTTGCGCGCCGACAAGATGCGGACCTTCACATCCGTCACGCTGCCGCTGATGCGGCCTGGCCTGACCAATGCCTGGCTGGTCGTCTTCGTCGAGAGCCTCGCCGATTTCGGCAATCCAATCCTGCTGGGTGGCTCTTTCGGCGTGCTTTCGACCGAGATCTTCTTTGCCGTGGTGGGTGCACAGGCTGATTTTGGCCGGGCCGGCACATTGGCGCTCATCTTGCTCATCTTCGCGCTGATCGCCTTCATGATCCAGCGCGCGGTGCTGGGCCGCGCGTCCTACGTGTCGATGAGCGGCAAGGGCGATTCCGGCTTGCCGACGCCACTGCCGGATTCCATCCGCCGCGCCGCCTATTGCATCGCCTTGCCTTGGGCCACGATGACGATCTTTGTCTATGTGCTTGCGCTGGCGGGCGGCTTCGTCAAGGTCTGGGGCCGCGACTGGACGCCGACGCTCTCGCATTTCGGGCGCGCCTTCTCACTCGAATGGACGGCCAATGGCATCCTGTGGACCGGCGGCGCCTGGGGCTCGTTCTTCACCACGATCAAGCTTGCGGCCATCGCGGCACCGATCACGGCCAGCATCGGCCTGCTTGCGGCCTGGGTGCTGTCGCGCCAGCAGTTCAAGGGCAAGACGCTGCTGGAATTCGCGCTGATGCTGACATTCTGCGTCCCCGGCACCGTCATCGGCGTGGCCTATATCCTGACCTACAATGTGCCGCCGGTGGAGATTACCGGCACGGCCATCATCCTCATCATCTGCTTTGTTTTCCGCAACCTTCCCGTGGGCGTGCGCACCGGCATGGCGGCGATGAGCCAGCTCGACAAATCGCTGGATGAAGCTTCCACCACGCTGCGCGCCTCGACCTTCCGAACGCTGACGGCCGTGGTGTTGCCGCTGCTGAAGCCCGCCATCGTCACGGCGCTGATCTATTCGTTCGTGCGCGCCATCACCACCGTCTCGGCAGTGATCTTCCTGGTCTCGGCGCAGTACGAGATGGCGACTGTCTTCATCATCAACCGCGCCATCAATGGCGACTACGGCATTGCCATCGCCTATTCGACCGCACTGATCGTGCTGATGATGCTGGCCATCGGGCTGATCCAGCTCGTCGTCGGTGAACGCAAGATCGGACGGCGCACTGCCGCTTCTGACACACCGCCAGATATGCCGCCCGAGATGCCGACCGACTTGGCCGCCCCACCGGCAGGAGCACGTGCCTGATGATCCTCGCAGCAAACCCGAATGCCGCCGAAGTACGGCTTGAACAGATCACCAAGCGCTACGGCAAGGTGACGGCGGTGAAGCCGCTCGATCTCGTGATCCCGCCCGGCTCGCTGGTCACGTTGCTCGGCCCGTCAGGCTGCGGCAAGACCACGTTGTTGCGCATGATCGCAGGGCTGGAGCGCTCGACCGAGGGCAAGCTGTCCATCGGTGGCAAGGACGTGACGCACCTGTCCGCTGGCGAGCGCAATGTCTCGATGGTGTTCCAGTCCTATGCGCTGTTTCCGCATATGAGCGTGCTCGACAATGTGGCTTATGGCCTCGTTTCTGGTGGCATGAAGAAGGCTGGCGCCCACGCCAAGGCCGAGGAGGCGCTGACGTCTGTCGGTCTCAGGGGCTTCGGGTCGCGCCTGCCATCAGAGATGTCCGGCGGCCAGCAGCAGCGCGTGGCTGTGGCGCGCGCGCTGGTGCTCAAGCCGGATGTGCTGCTGTTTGACGAGCCGCTCTCCAATCTCGATGCACGCCTGCGTCGGTCGATGCGCGAAGAAATCCGCGCGCTGCAGAAGTCGCTCGGCGTCACCGTGGTTTACGTCACGCATGACCAGTCCGAGGCGCTGGCCGTATCAGACCTGATTGTAGTGATGCGTGCGGCCGAAATCGCCCAGATGGGCACGCCGCGCCAGCTCTACGAGGAGCCCGACAATGTCTTCGTCGCCACTTTCATGGGTGAGGCGAACCACGTGAAAGGTACGCTGGAAACACAGACCTCTGAAACAGGCACCATCACCCTCGACACGCTCCGGACCACGGTGAGGCACCGCAACCTGCCATCAGGCCCGGTCGACGTCGTCATTCGACCAGAATCGATCCGGCTCGTCGATGCCGCGACCGAAGGCTGTCTCACTGCAAAGGTGCGCACCGCGACGTACATGGGTGCACATGCCGAGTACAATCTCGAGACGCTTGTCGGCCCGCTCTTCGTGATCGCGCCCGAGGCCAACCACCTGCGCAAGACAGGGGATGCTGTCGGTGTCTTGCTTGCGGAGCGCGGGGTGTTTGCCGTTAAGCCATAACGCCCGGTCGTTCGGGCCCTTGTGTGTCCGGTGTTTGGCCTTGGGCGTGATATCTTTAAATTTTTCAGTGCTGCTGGAACCGAGTTTGTTCGGACGCCACGTTGCCGTGCTCAGTCAGTATCTCCTCGGTCAGCCGGAGCCTCAACAGGAACCGGAAGCAGAGCCGGGCCGCCTGTGCGACAATCTCGTGGGATGGTGATTGTCGATACGGACATGGTGCTGTCACGACGGACGCAGCGATAGTCCGCCAGCGGCGGCAAACTCACCAGCGCCGTCAGATCAGGCCACGTCGGGTCGCGATGACAGCCGCTTGAGTCTTGTTGACGGCATCCAGCTTGTGACGCGCGCTGTCGAGATAGGCCTTCACCGCTGGCGGGGAAACCTTCAGGTCGCGGGCAATCTCCTTGATCGAGCGGCCTTGGGTGGTAAGGGCGAGGCACTCCTGCTCCCGCCGACTGAGCGGTAGATGGTTCGGCGCAGGCCCATGCAGTGCCATCACCTGCCTGTGCAGATAATGGCCAAACACCTGCATCTCTTTCAGCAGTTCGGGCTTCATCGACTGCCAGTCTCTGTCACTGAGACTGCTGTTGACGCTGAACAGGGCACGGTCGTGATTCGGCCCACGGATGCAGACTGTCAGACCCTGCGCGCCAATGCCTGTCTCTCGCGCTTCGCCAAACATCCGCCGCACCTTGACCGGTGTGCAATCCAGATCGCGCCAATCAATCGGAACAACAGATTTTTCAGCCTGGATCACAACAGGATCGATGTAGACAAAGCCTTCGCTGATGTAATGCGCAAGCCAGTGATCTGGGTAAGTGGTGATCACAAGGGGATTTGGCTGAACAGCATTAGGCAGCGAACGCGCGTGATAAGCACAAAACTGAAGCTCGAACTTGTCCATCGTCGATTTCAGAAACGGCTGGATATCGTCCAGCGATGCCAGATTGCCGACATTATGCAGTGCATCTTCAAGATGCACCCGATGGGCAAGCAGAGCAGTCAAGCCAAGCGCCTCGCGTTAGACAATACGAAGCTAGTCTCTTTGCGAGAGAGCCGTCAATCGACAGCTCTGCGAGATCAAGAGAAATGCGGCAAGCCACCTTGTCTGTCGGTGGAAGCATTCAACGCAGGACAACGAAGACCGGGCTACATCCCGCCAAGGTGCTCGGCGACCGTGAAGATGTCCTTGTCGCCGCGTCCACACATGTTCATCACCATCAGGTGATCGCGCGGCAGGGTCGGTGCCAGATCGAAGACCTTGGCAAGCGCATGCGCGGGCTCCAGGGCCGGGATGATGCCCTCCAGTTTCGAGCAGAGCTGGAACGCGTCGAGCGCCTCCTGATCCGTGGCCGAGATATAGCTCACACGACCTGAATCGTGCAGCCAGGCATGCTCCGGCCCGATGCCGGGATAGTCGAGGCCAGCCGAGATCGAATGTGCGTCGGTGATCTGGCCATCGCCATCCATCAGCAGATATGTGCGGTTGCCATGCAGCACGCCGGGCTTGCCGCCTGTCAGCGAGGCCGCATGCAGGCCGCTGTCGAGCCCGCGGCCTGCAGCCTCGACGCCGAACATCTGCACCGAGCGATCATCGAGGAAGGGATGAAACAGGCCGATGGCGTTCGAGCCGCCGCCAATCGCGGCAATGAGCGAATCTGGCAGGCGACCTTCCGCCTCCAGCATCTGCTCGCGGGTCTCGCGGCCGATGACCGACTGGAAATCGCGCACCATTGCTGGATAGGGGTGGGGCCCGGCTGCCGTGCCGATGCAATAGAATGTGTTGTCGACATTGGTGACCCAGTCGCGCAGGGCCTCGTTCATGGCGTCTTTCAGCGTCTTGGAGCCAGACTGGACCGGCACCACCTCTGCCCCGAGCATCTTCATGCGGAAGACGTTGGGCTTCTGCCGCTCGACATCGACCGCACCCATGTAGACGATGCATTCAAGGCCAAAACGCGCGCAAAGCGTCGCTGTGGCGACACCGTGCTGGCCAGCGCCCGTCTCGGCGATGATGCGCTTCTTGCCCATGCGCATGGCCAGCAGGATCTGGCCGAGCACATTGTTCACCTTGTGCGCGCCGGTATGGTTGAGTTCATCACGCTTGAAATAGATTTTCGCGCCGCCTGGCAGACCGGCAGCTGCGGCCTTTTGCCGAAGATGTTCCGTCATCCGCTCGGCATAGTAGAGCGGCGAGGGGCGCCCGACATAGTGCTTCAGATAGCCGGACATTTCCTCCTGAAAGACCGGATCGACCTTGGCCTTTGCATAAGCCTGTTCAAGATCGAGAATGAGCGGCATCAGCGTCTCGGCAACAAACCGCCCGCCGAAAATGCCGAAGCGGCCGTTCTCGTCTGGGCCCGAGCTGAAAGTGTTGGGGTTGTGCAGCGCGTTCATGCAGTCAGGCTCCGGTGGCCGCCGCGCGGGCAGCCTGAACAAAGGCTTTGATCTTTCCGATATCCTTTACGCCGGGTGCTGACTCCACACCAGAGGAGACATCGACGCCGCAAAGCCGCACCCCAAGCGCCTGCATGGCATGGATCGCGCCGGCCACGTTGTCCGGCGTCAGCCCGCCGGCCAGCATGAAGGGCCTTCCAACACCGAGCGCGGCAAGAATGGCCCAGTCAAATGGTACGCCGTGCCCGCCTGGATAGGCCGCATCCTTTGGTGCTTTTGCGTCCAGCATCATGCGGTCGGCGACGGCGGCATGGTCTGCAAAGGCGGCAAGATCATCTTTGCTGCCCACGCCCAGAACCTTCATCTGCCGCGCACCGGTGATTTTCTGCATCTGGCCAACCACCGTCGGGCTCTCGCTGCCATGCAGCTGGAACCAGTCTGGCTTGACTGTCGCAGCCAACGCTGCGGCAACATCGAGATCGCAATCCACGACCAGCGCCACAGATTGGGCGCGCCCGAGCGCCTGCAGTGCCAGCGCTGCGGCTGTCGCATGAGAGACACTGCGCGGACTTTTGCGGTGAAACACCAGCCCGACCATGTCAGCGCCTGCATCCAGCGCAGCCTCCATTGTCGCAGCCGTGGAAAGCCCGCAGATCTTGATGAGAAAGCGATCATTCAGCTCGAGCATGATGGCGCAGCGATTGCCTTGTCCGGGCAGGCGCGTCAACCCACCCCGACGTCCTTGATCGTCTGGCAGGCCTGTGGCACGGACGGTCATGAACCCTGA
The DNA here is from genome assembly GCA_031373605.1 of Allobosea sp. Lineage (GTDB taxonomy): Bacteria > Pseudomonadota > Alphaproteobacteria > Rhizobiales > Beijerinckiaceae > Allobosea. The sequence continues at coordinate 7,609 of JANMMX010000096.1, forward strand.
CGACAGTTCAACGGCTGCATCGGTCTCATTTCAGAATGAGAGCTTCCGGGAGGCATTGGTACAGCTGCTGGCGTGGCGAAGGGATGTCCGGCACTTTCGGCGCGATCCGGTTCCAGATGCGCTGGTGATCGAGCTGGTTGAACTCGCCTGCCTCTCGCCCTCTGTCGGCAATGCGCAGCCTTGGCGCTTCGTGCTGGTCGAGACACCGGAGAAGCGGGCCGCCATCATCGCCAATTTCGAAGCCAGCAACATGAAAGCCCTGGCAGCCTGTGAACCAGCACGACAGGAGAGTTATGCTGCCCTCAAACTGGCGGGTTTGCGCGAGGCGCCGGTTCATCTTGCGGTGTTCTGCGAGGAGGCGCCGTCAGCAGGTCATGGATTGGGACGTCAGACGATGCCCGAAATGCTGCGCTACTCTGTGGTCTGTGCCGTGCATGCGCTATGGTTGGCCGCGCGCAGCCATGGGCTCGGCGTTGGCTGGGTTTCGATCCTCGACCCGGCTCAAGCCTGCGCAACGCTGGAGCAACCTGAGAGCCGGACCCTTGTCGCCTATCTTTGCATCGGCTGGCCTCAGGACGTGCATCTGACCCCAGAATTGCAACGGCGCGGCTGGCAGGACAGGCTTCCATCCCGAGAGTTCCTGAACCGATTGTAGTCCATTTGCCTGCTTCCCAGACTTCTTCCCAGAAACCGTTGAAATCGATCATGCCCAAACCCGTCGGCCCCACCATCATCACCGTCTGCACATCCTGTCGTGCCGCAGAGGGCGCGCGTGCAGCGGCCCCCGGAAAGACATTGCTGGCCGCCATCGAGCTGGAGGCAGCGGGCTCGAGCCTTGTTGTTCGTCCGACCCAGTGCCTGAGCGTCTGCACGCGGGTTTGCACGGTCTCGCTGACCTCTCAAGGCGGTTACACTTTCCTGTTCGGCGATCTTGATGCTCTGGCAGATGCGCCCGCCGTCGTTCGGCTGGCAAAAGCCTGTGCCGAAGCAAACTATGGTTTCGTGCCCTGGAAGGACCGGCCAGAGGTTTTGCGCAAGGGGATGATCGCGCGCGTGCCGCCGCCGAACTGGTCTCCTGAAGATGGGAGCGCACCCGCGTGAGCATGCCTGTTGCATCAACACTTGTGCTCGGC
>JANMMX010000132.1:0-10134 GCA_031373605.1 Allobosea sp.
ACATCTTCCAGCACCATCACTTCGGGGCCGCCGGTCTTGTGAATGCGAATGGCCTTGACCATGGTGGTGCTCCCTCTCGATGTGACAGTGCGATGTCGTGAATGATCTCGCACAGCTTACACGATCAGGCTAGCGTGGCTCACGAGTCGTTGGCAGCCGGATTTCCACAGGTGGCCATGCGAAAATCGCTGGATTGAGGCCGGAAGCTCTTGGATCAGACCCCCGCAGCGCCTCTGGTGCAACCAGACCAGCCTTTCACACCGAAGCTGGTGACCGCCTTTCGCGAGGGGTACAGCCTTGCCCTCTTTCGCAAGGATGCCATTGCCGGGCTGACAGTGGCGATTGTCGCGCTGCCGCTCTCCATGGCGCTCGCAATCGCGAGTGGTGGCACACCCGCGTCAGGGCTCTACACGGCCATTATCGGCGGCTTCCTCATTTCGGCACTTGGCGGCAGCCGCTACCAGATTGGCGGGCCTGCCGGCGCCTTCATCGTGATGATCGCGGCGATCATCGGGCGCCACGGCTTTGACGGGTTGCTGCTGGCGACGATGATGGCGGGACTGTTCCTCATCCTGTTCGGCCTGCTACGTCTTGGCAGCCTCATCCGCTACATTCCCCATGCGGTGCTGGCAGGCTTCATGGCGGGCATCGCGATCATCATCTTTGCCAGCCAGATCCGCGATCTTCTGGGGCTGACGCTGCCGGGCAAGGAGCCCGCGCCCATCCTTGCGAAGCTTGTCATGCTGGTTCCAGCTTTGCCAGGTTTCAACCCTGCAGCGCTGGCGCTTTCGCTGTTCACAGTCGCGGTCATTTTGGCACTGAAGCGCTTTCGTCCTGGTTGGCCAAGCCTGCTGGTCGCCGTGGCGCTGGCTACGCTGGCGAGCTTTGCGTTGGGTCTTGGCGTCGAGACCATTGGCACGCGCTTTGGCGGCATTCCCTCTGTCCTGCCTGCACCCGCCCTGCCGGACGTCTCATGGGCGCGCATTGTCACGCTCCTGCCCGATGCTTTCGCGATTGCAGTGCTTGGCGGCATCGAGTCGCTGCTCTCGGCCAAGGTGGCCGATGGCATGAGCGCGCGCGAACACCGGCCCAATGCCGAGCTGGTGGCGCAAGGCATCGCCAACATCGCGACAGCTCTGTTCGGCGGCATCTGCGTCACTGGCACGATTGCCCGCACAGCCACGAACATTCGCGCGGGTGCGTCCGGCCCCGTCTCCGGCATTCTGGCGGCGCTGATCCTGCTCGTGTTCATGCTGGTGGCGGCACCGCTGGCCTATCACGTGCCATTGGCAGCGCTTGCCGGCCTGCTGGCCGTGGTTTCTTGGAACATGATCGAGCGGGATCACATCCGGCACATCCTGACGCATTCGCGGGCGCAAAGTGCTGTCATGTTGCTGACCTTCGGGCTGGTGCTGTTTGTCGATCTGATCGCCGGAATAGCAGCCGGTGTCGCATTGTCGCTGTTGCTGGCGCGCTTTGCCGCGCCCAAGGCCCCTGCGTGAGACTGGCTGATCGCCGCCGCTTCGGGTAGATTCGAGTGATGGACGTTTCCTCAACCAGAACTGCTTCCAGGCAGATTGCCATAGTCGGCGCTGGCGCTGTCGGTCTTGCAGCCGCACTCATGCTGGCTGGCCAAGGCTGGCAGGTCACCGTGCTTGGTCAGCCACAGGCGCAGCGCGACGGACGCACGGTCGCGCTGCTGGATGGCTCCTGGCAGATGCTGCAGGAGATGGGCATCGGTGCAGCACTTGAACCGCTCGTTGCACCGCTGCGCACCATGCGTCTGGTGGATGACACGGGCAGCCTGTTCCGCCAGCCACCTGTCGAGTTCCACGCCCGCGAGATCGGGCTCGACGCTTTTGGCTGGAACATCGAGAATGCGGCGCTGGTGGAAGCGCTCGGTGCTGCAGTCAGCGTCCGCACAGACATTCAGCTGCTCGCGGGCCAGGTTTCGGAAATCACCTGGCGCGACAACGACGTGATGCTGACTGGCCAGGGCTTCGCGCCCGTGACTGCGGCCATGGTCATTGGTGCCGACGGGCGCAACTCCACGGTGCGCGGAGCAGCTGGCATCGCTACCACAAGCTGGCGCTATCCGCAGGCGGCCCTAACGACGATCCTGCGACACAAACGCGATCATCGCGAAGTGTCGACAGAGTTTCACACACGCTCTGGCCCATGCACGCTCGTGCCGCTGCCAGGCCAGCGCTCCAGTCTCGTCTGGATGATGGCGGAAGATGCAGCCGCCGCGCTGATGGCCTTGACTGATGCGGCGCTCGCTGCACGCATAGAACAACAGGTGCATTCGCTGCTTGGCAAGATGGCGATTGATGGGCCGCGCGGGCTTGTGCCGATGGGCGGGCTCTCGGTCGCGCGCTTCACGTCAGATCGCACCGCGCTGATTGGCGAGGCTGCGCATGCTTTCCCGCCGATAGGTGCGCAAGGGCTGAACCTCGGCTTCCGCGATGTCCGCTCGCTCTGCGACGCATTGGGGGACGCGGCGTCAAGCCCAGCTGAAGCGGTTGCTGACGGGCTTGCCGCCTATGAGCGTGACCGCACCACGGATGTGCGGCTGCGCACCATGGCGGTCGACACGCTGAACCGCACCTTGCTGTCAGACATGCTGCCTGCCGATTTCATGCGGGGCGCCGGGTTGTTGACACTGGCCAATGTCGGGCCCTTGCGGCGCATGGTCATGCGGCAGGGGATGGGCGCGTGAGGTCAGGGTTCCGGGTCTGGCTTCAACAGATCGGCATTGTGTTGCCCGACTGTCGGGACCTGGCGGCAGGTCTCTGACGCAGCGCGAAACATTGGCGCAATGGGCAGAACCGTCGATGGCAAACGCATGCCACCGCGCTCCTGCGACTGCTGCGCGAAGTTTTGCCGCCAGGCGAATTGCGGATCGGCAGTGGCCTCAGCAAGGCCAGCCACAACGGTGCAGCAGCAGTCGCGCGGTTCGAGCGCTTCGCGCCAATGCTGTGCAGACTTCGCTGCAATCAGGTCGGCCACAGCTTTTCCGGTTGCTTCCGGGTTCCGGCAATCATCGCGCAGCACAGGATCAAGCCCGACGACTTGGCAGAAAACATCCCAGAACTTCTGTTCGAGCGCGCCGACTGCCAGAAACCGGCCATCGCTGGTTGCATACAAGCGATAGCGCGGACTGCCGCCGGTGAGAAGCCCCTGCCCGCTTAGCGGATATGTGCCGGTGGCGGCTCCCTCGGCCAATCCATACCAGGCGAAGGTCAGCGCGCCGTCGGCCATGGCAATATCGAGATGGCAGCCCTCGCCCGTCAGATCTCGCTGGCGCAAGGCAAGCAGGATGTTCAGCATGGCGGGCATGGCACCACCGGCAATGTCGGCCACCAGTGGCGGCGGGAGTGGCGCCGGTGCACCGGGCTTTGTCGCCAGGGACAACAGCCCGCTTCGGGCCTGGTAGTTGATGTCGTGCCCCGCCTCCTGCGCGCGCGGGCCGGTCTGGCCATAGCCAGTGATCGAACACAGGATCACGCGCGGATTGATGGCGCGCAGCGCCTCGAACCCAAGCCCGAGCCGGGCCATCACTCCGGGCCGAAACTGCTCCAGAACGATGTCAGCTTCGGCAATCAGAGGTTTCAGCAAAGCCAGGGCATCGGGCTGCTTCAGATCAATCGCGATGCTCTTCTTGCCGCCGTTGAGGCTGGCAAATGGCGCTGACGTCTCACCAAACGCCGGCGGAAAGCCGCGCATGTCCTCACCGCCGGGCCGCTCGATCTTGATGACCGTCGCGCCACATTCGGCCAGCATCAGTGATGCGAGCGGTCCCGGCAGCAAGGTGGAGAAATCGAGGACGGTGATACCTGAGAGCGGTTGCATGCGCCAAGGTAGCGGCAGGCCTAGCCGGGAAACAAGTCCGATGGCATGCGGCCGGTCTTGATGAGCCAGAGAATGCCGGTCAGCGTCACCATCGAGACCAATGTGCCAACCAGAATGCAGGCCGAGGCGCGCTCGACGCCGACATTGTACTGCGTCGAGATCACGAAGATGTTCAGCGCAGGCGGCAAGGCCGCCATGACCATGGCGGCAAAGACCCAGATCGGCGGGAAATCGCCCATAACGGACAAAAGCACAAGGATCAGAATGGGATGCAGCAGGAGCTTGATGAAGACAAGTGCAGGCACCTCGCCCGGCATCTTCTTCATGGGCCGCAAGGCCACTGTCACACCGAGCAAGAACAGGGCGCAGGGCGCTGCAGCGTTCGAAAGCCAGAGCAGCATCTTGTCCAGTGCGGTTGGCAATTCCAGCTTGGTGTAGGCGGCGAAGACACCCAAGGCAGTTGCCACGTTGAACGGATGGGTCACCACTTTCCAGATGACCTCGCGGGCTGTCGCCAAAAAACTTTTCTTCTCGACACCAGCCAGCGCCATCAGGAATGGAACCAGCGAAAACAGCAGGATGTTGTCGAACACGAAGATCAGCGCCACGGGCGCGCTCGCGGCGGGTCCAAGTGCCGCCAGGAGCAGCGGCGGCCCCATATAGCCAATGTTGGAATAGGCACCCGCCACGCCTTGCATCACGGCCTGCGGCATCTGCCCCTTGGTGTAGATCAGACCGATGGTGAAGGAGAGCGCGAAAGCGCAGTAGGTGGCCAGTGTCGTGGCCATCACAAAACGCCAGTTTGACAACTCGCTCAGCGGCTTGTCGGCGATCAGGCGATAAAACAGCACTGGCAGTGCGACATAGATCAGGAAGAACTGCATGCCGGCGAGGCTGGCCTCCGGCATCTGCTTGTAACGCCCGATGCAGTAGCCAAGCAGGATGAGCCCGAAAAACGGCGCCACCAGATTGAACAGCGACAGAAGCTCGGTCATCCTCGGCCCGATACAAGCGAAAAAAGATGTTTTCGGGTTAAGTTGCTTTGTCCGGACATGCAAGCAGCACATCTGCTGTAGCGATGAACAGTGGACGCATGAAATCAGCGCATGCGACAGCCAGCGCCAAAAGACGTATGGCGTCATGCAGCAACTGCCTTTAGCCTTTCTGCAGTGCAGCATCACCCCAGACACCAAGGCCCATTATGACCAAAAGCCCCCGCGCCTTTTTCCGCCCGCTTGCCATTGGCGCGCCCGAGCCTTTGCGCGAATTGCCGCTGAAGCTGGAGCGGATGATCCATTTTGTGCCGCCGCATCTGGAAAAGGTGCGCGCCAAGGTGCCGGAGCTTGCAGGCCAGGTCGACATCATCCTCGGCAATCTTGAGGACGCGATCCCGGTCGAGGCCAAGGAAGCCGCGCGCGTCGGTTTCATCGAAATGGCGCTGGCGACCGATTTTGGCAAGACGGGGCTGTGGTCGCGCGTCAACGCGCTGAACAGCCCGTGGTTTCTGGATGATGTGATGCAGATCACGGCGGCCATCGGCGAAAAGCTTGATGTGGTGATGATCCCCAAGGTCGAGGGTGCCTGGGACATTCACTATGTCGACCAGCTGCTGGCCCAGCTTGAAGCGCGCCATGGCCTGACCAAGCCCATCCTGATTCACGCCATTCTGGAAACGGCGGAAGGCGTCAAGAATGTCGACGAGATCGCGCTGGCCTCACCGCGCATGCATGGCATGAGCCTGGGGCCTGCAGACCTTGCGGCTTCGCGCGCCATGAAGACAACCCGCGTCGGCGGCGGCCACCCGGACTATCGCGTGGTGGCGGACCCTCTCGCCGACGGCAGCGCTCGTGCCAGCGCCCAGCAGGATCTCTGGCACTATACGGTGGCAAAGATGGTCGACGCCTGCGCCTCGGCCGGCATCAAGGCCTTCTATGGCCCCTTCGGTGATTTTTCCGATGCGGAGGCCTGCGAGGCGCAGTTCCGCAATGCCTTTCTCATGGGCTGTGCCGGCGCCTGGACACTGCATCCCAGCCAGATCGGCATTGCCAAGCGCGTCTTCAGCCCCGATCCCGGCGAAGTGGCGTTCGCGCGCCGCATTCTCGACGCCATGCCCGACGGCAGCGGTGCTGTGATGATCGACGGCAAGATGCAGGATGATGCGACCTGGAAACAGGCGAAGGTCATTGTCGATCTGGCGCGACAGGTGGCGGCGCAGGATGCCGAGCTTGCGGCCCGCTATGGCTTTTGAGCGCAGGGCTGCGACGCAAGGCGGCCTTGACGCCCAACCTGCGGCTGCTTAGCTCACTCAACATGTCGGAACTGTCATCATGAGCGCGCGCAACGCAAAATACCGGATCGGACAGGTGGTCAAACACCGTGTCTACCCGTTTCGCGGGGTCATTTTTGATGTCGATCCCGTCTTTGCCAACACCGAGGAATGGTGGGAAGCGATCCCCGAGCATCTGCGCCCCTCAAAAGAGCAGCCCTTCTATCATCTCTTCGCCGAGAATGCGGAGACGGAATATGTCGCCTATGTTTCCGAGCAGAACCTGCTGCCAGACGAATCAAACGAACCCATCCGCCATCCGCAGGCGAAGGCCTTTTTCCGGAGAAACCGGCGCGGTGAATACGTGTTGGATCGCTCATCGATGAACTGAAGCGAAGGCAACCTGCCACATGGCGTGAGATTGCGAACATGAAAAAGGCCGGGTCACCCCGGCCTTTTTTGTGAGCTTCTGGCTGATCGAGCGATCAGGGCTTTGGCGCCGCCGGGGCGCCCGGGGCTGGAGCCGCACCCGGGGCGGGTGCCGGGGCTGTTCCACCGAGGCGCTGGCGCAACTCGTCCTGGCGCTTCTCGAGCTCGCTCTGCAACTGCTTCTGCTGATCTTCGAGCACCTTCGGATCGATGGCCGGGCCATCAAATCCTTTGGCAAAATCCGTCAGCGGGATCGCGAAGGTAACCTCGCGGCCACCCTGGTTCTGCACGCTGACATTCAGCGTGGTGCCGCGCTTCAGCGCATTGATTGTCTCTTCCTTGACAGTCGTCTCGGCAAAGCAGCCATTGGGGAAGCAGATTGCATAACGGCCTGCGATCGGCTGGCCGGCATCGATGCCGAAACGCACGCCCGGCTGAAGCAGCAGGCCAAGCGGCATCAGGAAGCGGATGATCTTGTTGGGATCGCCCTTCACGTCATAGACCGCAGCGGCAAGTACAGGCTGGCCCTGATCGGAGACGAAATCGCGCGTGGTGTAGCAGATCTCGCGACTGCTGGCCTCATCCTTGCCGCAGACCTTGGTCCAGGTTGTCTGCGATGGCTCCGGCTTGACAGCCACGATCGACGCAGCCGCCGGTGCCGAGGCAGGCGCGGCAGGGGCCGCCGGAGCAGCGGGGCGCGGCGTCGCCGGTCGCGAAGGTGCAGGCGCCTGAGCCAGCACGGCCACCGGCGTCAGCATGACAGCGCTGCCAAGGGTCAGGGCAAGCACGCAAGGGTGACGGGACAAACGGGAAAGGGACATTCTGTAATCCTTCGGGCAAAAAATTCAGCGGCGCAAACCGTGGCAGACCAAGGCAAGCTTTGCTGCCTGCGTTCTGATGTGAACCGTTTCTCAGAGAACCGGTCGGCCATCGGGGTTGAATGCGGCATGAACAAGGCGTTGGCTGCAGCACTTAGCTGCTTCTGACGTTGGTTTCCAGCCCCGAATGCTGGGGAGATGCGCAGCTGCATCCCGTGATATGTTCCTGAGCGGGAATCAGGATGCTTGCTGGTGCGATTCGGACGTTTCATGTGTGGTTTGGCAGGAGCGATGGGCATTGCCCTGGCAACGCTCGCATTCGCCATGCATGGCGTCGCGTCTGCAAATGCCCAGACAGCTGAGCCAAGCCACGCGATTGCCATGTATGGCAGCCCTGCCCTGCCTGCTGATTTCACGCATCTGCCTTATGCCGACCCGGCGCTGCCGCGAGGCGGGCGGCTGATTCTGGCGCTGCAAGGCACGTTTGACAGCCTCAACCCGCTGGTGGTGCGTGGCGTCGCACCCGATGTGGTGCCACGTTATGTTCTGCAAAGCCTGATGGTGCGCTCGGCGGACGAGCCCTTCACGGTTTATGGGCTGCTCGCCAGAAGCGTCGAGCTGCCGCCTGAACGGACGCGCGTCACCTTCCGTCTCGACCCGCGCGCGCGGTTTTCAGATGGCCAGCATGTGACCTCTGCTGACGTGCTCTTCACTTATGAGTTGCTGAAGGCCAAGGGCAAGCCATTTCACCGCACGAGCCTGCGCAGTGTTACAGCGACATCTGCGCCAGACCCGCTGACGGTCACATTCGAGCTGGGTGATGGCTCGAACCGCGAATTGCCGCTGCTGATCGCCACCATGCCGATTCTCGCCAGGCACGCGACCAATGCCGAGACTTTTGCCGATACGACTTTCACGGCAGCTTTGGGCTCCGGCCCTTATCTGGTGGCTGACGTGAAGCCCGGCGAGTCCGTTTTACTCAAGCGGCGCAACGACTTCTGGGCAGAAGATCATCCGCTCGTTCGCGGCCTCTACCGTGTCGACGAGATCCGTTATGATTTCTACCGCGATGCCAGCGCAGTTTTCGAGGCGTTCAAGGCTGGGCTCTATGATGTGCGGCTGGAGTCCGACCCCGGCCGCTGGGCCACCGGCTATGACGTGCCAGCCGTGCGCGATGGTCGCATCGTGCGCGAGACGCTGAAGCTGCAATCGCCGAAGGGCATGACCGGGATGGTGTTCAACACGCGCCGTTCGCAATTTGCGGATGCGCGGGTGCGTGAAGCACTCGGGCTGCTTTTCGATTTCGAGTGGGTCAATCGCAACCTGTTTTATGGCGCCTACAAAAGGGCGGACAGTTTCTTTGCCGATTCCGAATTGTCTGCCGCACAGCGACCGGTCGATGCAAAAGAGACAGCGCTGCTCGCAGCTTTTCCCGGCGCGGTCAGCGAGGCCGTTCGCGCGGGAACCTGGCAGCCGCCAAGCTCGGACGGCTCGGGCCGGGATCGCGAGCTGGCCAAACGTGCCGTCACGCTGATGGCTCAGGCTGGCTATGAGCTGAAAGAAGGCACCATGCGTGCCATGCCGGGTGGCGAGCCGTTCGTCTTCGAGATCGCCGTCAGTTCGCGGCAGCAGGAACGCCTGGCGCTCAACATCGCTTCATCGCTGACGCGCATCGGCGTGACGGCGAAAGTCCGGCTGATTGATGACGTGCAATATTGGCGCAGGCTCTCGGCTTTTGATTTCGACATGATCCAGTGGGTCTGGCCGGTCTCGTCGTCGCCCGGCAACGAGCAGTTCAACCGCTGGAGTTCGGCTGCGGCTGACAGCAAGGGTTCGCTGAATTTCGCCGGGGTCAAGTCACCGGCGGTCGACTCGATGCTGCGCACCATGCTGGCAGCGCGCGAGAAGGATGACTATGTCGCCGCGGTCCGGTCACTCGACCGGCTGCTGGTTTCGGGTCACTACGTGATCCCGCTTTATTATTTGCCGGATATCTGGCTGGCCCGCTCGCGTGACATCGTCATGCCCGCCCGCAAGCCAGCGTTTTCCTTCATCCACGAGACGCTGGCCAAGGTGCCCGCGGCCTCAGCCCCTGCCAATTGAGGATTTGATGCCATGCAGGCTCAACGCGCAGGCGTGGACAAGAGCTCTCCGGTCGACGGGCTGTCGCTTGATGCCCTGCTGACATCGGCCCGCCACATCCGCTCTCAGGACATTGCCTTGCGCGATCCGGCAGGGCGCGAAAGCTGGTGCGGCATTGCGCCGGCCGCGACAAGCTTCGTTGCACTGGACGACCAGGTGACCAAGCTGGCTGCGCTCTTTGGCATGCTTCAGGCACCTGTTGGCTCCGGCGTCGCCATTCTGGCGCCGATGGGCCCGGAATGCGTCGTCAGCATTCTGGCGGCACTGCGTTGCGGGCTCTCGCCTTTCATTCTGCCGTTGCATGCCAGCGAGGCTGATCTTTGCGGGCTGATCGAACAGGGGCAGGCCGCGCTTGCTGTCGGTTTGTCGCAGGTTGGCGACCAGCGCCCGCTTCTGGCCCTGCGCAACGCCGCAGCCAAAAGCTACGGCCTGCGCTTTGTCGGGGGCTTTGGTCCTGGCGTGCCCGATGGAGTGGCTGACATCCACAAGATTCTCGGCTCGGCATCTGGCGCCAGACTGACGGTCGAGGCGAGGCCCGGCGGGCGCATCTTGACAGTCGACGCGCGCACCATGCGCCTCAATGACAGCCTGAACGAGAGCAGCATGCTGTCCGCCTCGCTGGAAATG
>JANMMX010000150.1:0-1786 GCA_031373605.1 Allobosea sp.
TCGCGCGCCCTGATGGACATCTCGGTCGCCTACGCATTGCCGCTCGGCAACGGCATCCTGACCGTCGAGAATGAGGCGCAGGCCTGGGCGCGTGCAAAGCGCAGCGAGATGGACAAGGGTGGCGGCGCTGCCGAAGCCGCACTTGCGGTTCTCGCCATCAAGCGCAAACTGGGAGCTTCAACCTCATGAGCCGCGCCGAGAAACGCCGGGGCGCCCGTCTGGCTGCCGTGCAGGCGCTTTACGAGATGGAAGTGGGCGGCAAGGGCGTGGTCGAGGCGATGGCCGAGTTCGAGACGCACTGGATCGGCCGCGAGGTCGAGGACGTGACGCTGCCGGAAGCGGAGCTGAGCTTCTTCCGTGATCTGCTGGGCGGCGTGGTGCGCGAACAGCTGCTGATCGACCGGCGCATTGACGAGACACTGGCCGAAGGCTGGCCTCTGCGCCGCGTCGAGACGGTGATCCGCGCCACCCTGCGCGCCGCCGCCTACGAGCTTTACTTCCGCAAGGATGTGCCGCCCAAGGCCATCATCTCGGAATATGTCGCGGTTGTCGGCACGTTCCATGATGATGACGAGCCGGGGCTGGTCAATGCCGTGCTCGACCGTCTTGCCCGCACCGCGCGCGAAGGCGAGATGTAGCGCGAACCACTGCGCTGGAGTTGTTGCCCATGGCTGGTCAACCGCCAGAACCCGCACGCCCCGGCGAGTTTGCGCTGATCGCCCGCTATTTCGCACCTATGGCTGGCGCAGGCGGGCTGGGGCTGCTGGACGATGCTGCCTGCATCACGCCACCCCGAGGGCACGATCTGGTCATCACGGCCGATGCGCTGGTGGCCAATGTGCATTTCTTTGCCGATGATCCGCCCGGCTCGATTGCCCGCAAGGCACTGGCGGTGAACCTCTCTGATCTGGCAGCCAAAGGTGCTGAACCCCTCGGTTTCCTGCTGTCTCTCGCCCTGCCAAAGGATTGGCGCGAGGACTGGCTGGCCGCCTTCGCGGACGGTTTGGCGCAGGAAGCGGAGCGGGGTTGCTGCGCGCTGCTGGGCGGCGACACGGTTTCCACATCTGGGCCACTGGTCTTGTCCATCACCGCCTTTGGCAGCGTGCCATCCGGGCGCATGGTGCGCCGCTCAGGTGCAAAACCGGGCGATGTGCTGTGTGTGTCTGGCACAATCGGTGATGGTGCGCTGGGGCTGAAGGTGCATGAACCGCAGCAGGAAAATCGGCCGAACAAGCTTGAATGGGTCGCAATGTTGTCCAACGCGCAGCGCCAGCATCTGGCAGATCGCTATCTCCACCCGCAGGCGCGTGGCGTGCTGGCAGCGCTCGTCCAGCGCCATGCCAGTGCCGCGATGGACCTCTCGGATGGGTTGATCGGCGATGCGCGCAAGCTGCTTGCGGCCTCCGGTATTGGCGCGGAGATTGATCTCGACCTGCTCCCGCCATCTGATGCCGCCCGCGCCGTGCTCATGGCTGACCCGTCATGCGCAAGACTGGTGTGGACTGGCGGCGACGACTACGAGCTTTTCTGTGCAGTGCCTGAAAAGGAGTGGTCAGCCTTCTCGCAGGGCGCTGCGGCTCTCGGTGTTCCGGTCACGCGCATCGGCACGGCAGGCGGGGTGACCGCCCCTGTGCGATTTTTCTCTGGTGGCGTCGAAGTCGATGCCGACTCCGGCTCCTACCATCACTTCTGACGAACGGACTCGATCACAAATGAACGCGACAGCCCAGATGGAAGCCGGGGACAGGCTGGCGCGACGCAACGCGCTGATCCTTGCCGTCGCACA